>NZ_CP192507.1:3875667-4184265 GCF_050613145.1 Lysinibacillus sp. LZ02
ATAGCCTGCACCGTAAGTATAATCAATGAATGATTGTAATGCGGCTGGAATTGTTAAGTTCCATAATGGGAATGCAAATACAACTACATCTGCAGCTGATAATACTTCGCGTGATTTGTTCAATGCTGCTAAAGACGCGTTTTGGATGTCGCTTAATGCTTCACCAGTTTGTGCTTTACCGAAAGCATTGAATAACTCTTGTCCGAAGTACGGTAAGTTTTCTTCAAACACATCAAATGTTGAAAGGTTAATCCCTTCTACTTTTGCTGCTTCTGCAACAAATGTTTCATACATTTTTGTTGATACGCCATCTGGGCGGTTGTTCGCTTTCACTACTAATACGTTTGTCATTTATTTGAATCTCCTTATCATTCAGGGTTTTTTTATCTCGAATTCGAGATACTCTTTTATAATAATAGAGCAACTTACTTTTTTCAAGTTAGTTACTCTACTACTTTAGACTGAATTTATATGTCACATTGTCCATCTGAACAAGCAGGACCGTTTTCACCTACGATTTGAATGGATTTTTTTAAGCCTGCTTCTGATGCTGCTTGTTCAATTGTTTGTTCAAATAACGGTTGTGGCTGCGCACCTGAAATCCCGTATTTATTGTTTACAACAAAAAACGGCACGCCACGCACACCGATTTGCTGTGCTTCATGAATATCTTGTTCAACCGCTTCTTCATATTGATTACTTGTTAACACTTGCTCTACTGCGTCCATCTCAAGACCTACTTCTTTCGCTAACTGCTTTAGCACATCATGGCGTCCAATTGCCTCACCCTCTAAAAAGTAAGCTTTCATAAGACGCTCATTATATACCTCTTCTTTACCTTGTTCGATAGCTAATTTCGCTAAACGATGTGCAGCTGTCGTATTCGCTGTTTTCATCTCAGCGAAATTATAATCTAGTCCTACTTCTTTTGCACGAGCAGCTACATTTGCTGTCATATTTTCGGCTTCTTTTTCAGACAAATTGTATTTACGAGCTAGCGCTGTATAAATAGACTCTTCTGCATCAATCGGTGTTGTTGGATCTAAAAGAAAGCTTTTATATTCCACTTCAACTTGACCCTCGTATCCTGATTGCTTAATCGCCTTTTCCAGCTGCCTTTTGCCAATATAACAAAATGGGCATACATAGTCTGACCACACTTCAATTTTCATGCTAGCGTCCCCCTTCATTATCCATTGTAACGAGGATATGTAAGCTCTTACAATCGATAAGTCTCATGAATATTGTCACCCTATCTTTCCAATACTGGGTTTAAAAACGAGAGAAGGCGAGAACAATCGAAAAGTCCGTTTGGTTACATGAGCAAACATTGATGACAACAACTCCTTTAGAAGAGGATAGCCAATGCACAGTCTGTATTGTGGGAGGGGGCTTAACGGGAATATATAGCGCCTATTTATTGGCAAAGGCAGGTGTGGATGTTTTATTAATTGAAGCACAGGAAAATATCGGCTTAGGGACAACCGCATACTCTACAGGAAAACTAACCATTCAGCATAGTAACAAATATGCTGGATTCGAATTAGAAGAAGCAAAGTTATATTATCAGGCCAATCAACAAGCCATTGCCTCTTTTAAGGAACAATTTCCAGGCTCCTTATTTCAATCGGCTACTTCATTCGTTTATACAACGACAGAAGATGGCAAAAAACAATTACAGCAGGAGTATAATCGTTATGAACAGTTAGGAATCGAAGCCTTTGCTACAACTGAAATAGAGTTACCGATTTCGGTCGCATTAGCACTTGGTATTAAAAATGAAACGCAAATTCACCCTGTCGAAGTCCTCACTTTTTTAGCAAAGGAAGCGCAGCAAGCAGGGGCTCGGATTTATACGTCTTCAAGGGCTACAACGATTACGGAACAATTTATCGAACTTGAAAATGGTGTGCGTATTCTATTTGAGCAACTCCTGATTTGTTCGCATTATCCTATTACGTCTTTACAACGCCTGTATAGTTCAAAGCTAGCGATTAATCGCTCGTACTTGACCGCTATACCGGTACACGAGTTGCTAGAAGGGCAATATATTAGCATCGATAAACCTGTTCGTACCATCCGTACTGCCTCTATCCACAACACACTATATTTACTTTACGGTGGCAGCAACCACCTCGCCGGTACGAAAACAGAAACAGCTATTTACTATGATACGTTTGAAAAAGAGCTACAAACGACGTTTCATTTGACCGGACTACCGACATTTTATTGGAGCGCACAAGACGTACAAACTCCTGATAAAATCCCGTATGTCGGGCCTCTGGAATCAGACTCTCCCATTTATATTGCGACAGGTTATGATAAATGGGGCTTATCTAATTCGCTTGTTGCAGGAGAACTATTGACCAGCTATATCAAGAAGGAAGATCATATAGCAAAAGCTTTATATGCCCCGACTCGCCATATGACATTGCAAGCATGGCAACAGATCTTTAAAACAGCTGGATTTATCGGGGTAGAGCTTTTGAATGGTCATCTGGCTCGAATGGATGCGCCAAAATGTACGCATTTAGGTTGTCGAACACGTTGGAATGAAGGAGATAATACATGGGATTGCCCTTGTCACGGCTCACGCTTCGACGAGCATGGCAATGTCATCGAAGGGCCAGCTGTTTACCCGTTAAAACTCAAAAAGAAACATTTAGATTAGAAGGACACAAACGGGGGTGCGCTGAAAGTATAAACTTTCAGCACACCCCCTTCACTCCTTAATAAGGATCCATTAAGGAATATTGCTCCTGCGATGGTCGCAAGGTGCCGTCGCAAAATGGCTTTTCAGACGACCCCTTCAAATTATTTCAGGTTCTCTGTTAATACCGGAACGATTTGTTTTTTACGAGATACAACACCTGGTAGAGCAATGCGACCGTTTACGATTTCAGCACCAAATGCTTTGGCAGCAGCTTCTGCTACTTGTCCAACCGCTACCGCCGTTGAATCATTGTTTAAAATATCTGTTACAACAAAGAAGAATAAATCTAAGCCATTATCTGCTACGTTTTTATTTAGTAAGTTTACTAACTCTTCTTGGCGGCCTAACACATCTTCAATATCGACTGCATTTACTTGCGCTACAACTGATTTGTATTCGCCAAACTCGAAGCCTTTTGCATCTAACGATAATAAGTTTTCTAAAGATTTATCTGACAGGTCCGCACCTGCTTTTAACATGGCTAGACCATACTCAGCAGCATCTACGCCTGCAATTTCAGCTAATTCTTTACCCGCTTGTACATCTTGTTCTGTACACGTTGGCGATTTGAATAAAAGTGTATCTGAAACGATAGCAGAAAGCATCAGTCCTGCAATATTCGCTGGAATTTCCACACCGTTTTCTTTAAAGATTTTATTTAAAATTGTTGCTGTACAACCAACTGGCTCTGCACGGAAGTAAAGTGGATCCGCTGTTTGGAAATTAGCAATACGGTGGTGATCGATTACTTCTGTAATTTGAACTTCCTCAATGCCATCCGCAGATTGTTGGAATTCGTTATGGTCAACTAAAATTACTTTTGCTGCCTCTTCTTTTACATTGCCAATTAAGCGCGGCGCTTCAAAACCGAATTTTTCTAACGCGAATTTTGTCTCATTATTTACTTCACCTAGACGTACCGCCTCTGCATCTACACCTAATTGTTGTTTTAAATATGCATATACAATGGCTGATGTAATTGTATCTGTATCTGGATTTTTGTGTCCAAACACTACTACTTTGCTCATTTCATTTCCTCCTAAATTATTCAACTTACTTATATTTACCGAATACATTTTATCACATCTCAATGTGTGATTAAAAATAGAACTTTCTATTTCGCGGCACTTCGCCTTAATTTCGACAAAAAACAACAATCTCTTCTTTTTATTTTTTATTATCCTATAGTATTTTATTATGATAAAATGTTAGAATACGAAGGTGCTTACTTAAATTTATTAAAAATATATTATTTATGACAAAATTATATAATTTTCACCTTAGAGAAACGAGGATTATTATGACGAAGAAAATGGATAAAAAATACATTCCATTAGCTGAGTTCTTCCAAAATTCTACTCAACCTGAAATGACCCTTACATATGAAGCAATTGAAAACATTATGGGTCAAGGCCTACCAAATGCGGCATACTTAAATTTGAGTTGGTGGAAGAAAACGAAGCCGCCGCTAACACATTATTTAGCTTGGCTAAACGCGGAATATAATGTAGTTGACGTGAAATTAGGACGTTCCGTCACTTTCTCACGCCTCCAGAAAAATAATAATGGAGACACAGGAGATGGAACAAATAATCAAACATATATTATTCGTACAATCGAAACAGATGATGCTCGCGCATTCATCAATCTGCAAGAAACGATTTTTAGTGAATGCGATTTCGAGTATTTTAATGCGAATGAACAAAATTTAACCGTTCAAAAATTACGTAAAGCAATGATGGAATGGCGCAAAGTAAAAACGAGCACGATTTTACTTTGTATCGTAAATGGCGAATTTGCAGGCTACACACTGATTAACGGGAACATCTCGGCACGTACAAAACATGTGGCTTCGCTACGCATTGGTGTTGCACAAGCATTCCAACGTACTGGTATTGGCTCAGCCTTGCTAACACAAGCAGAGAGATGGGCAAAAGAGCATGAAATTCAACGTTTAGAAGTACAAATTCTGGCACATAACGAACATGCACGTTCATTATTCGAAAAACACGGTTATGTTTGTGAAGGTACACGTAAAAATGCCTTTAAACTACAGAACGAAACATTCGACGAACTATACTATAGCAAAATTTTCATGAATTAATAGTTATGCTAGAATAGGTTTCTTTTATTGTAAAACAAACTTTCACTCTTAGATTACATGTCAATTACAAATTTAAAAACTCGGTATTTTCATTGATGAAAATACCGAGTTTTTTATACCCACTCTATTAGCGAATTCGGAATATTGTGTGTACTTTGAGTGCGTGCTGATGTATAGTATTCTTTATATTGCATAATCATACACTCTACAATGGAATGAAGCAATGAAAACACAGCAATATCACATGACATAACGTTATGTTCCGATGTACCCGTTGTAAGCAATAAATCTGCTTGCTTTTGCAGTGGACACGGTACATTATCTGTAATCGCTACAAGCTTCACTTTTTTACGTTTTGCTAACTCGACTACAGCCATCACATCATCCTGTTGCTCATTTACGCCGACAACAAACAGTACAGAGTGTTCATTCATTTGTGTTAAATCGATAGCAATTTTTTCTGTATTATAACTCATTAACTGTACATTATTACGATAAGATGCAAGGTTATTATACAACCAAAGTGCAGCAGGTGCTGAACTTCTAACACCTAGTATAAAAATACGGTTTGCGTTATGTAGAAGATCAATTGTTTCATTAAAATTTTGTTCATGCATTCTTTGCATTGTATTGACGATACTGTCTATGTCTCTTGACATCACTTCATTACAAGGAATATTCTGTTTTTTGATGGCACGTGCTTTCGTTGTAACAGGTGCAGCTCCATCTTTTTCAATTAAGTACTCTTTCACTTTTTGTTGAAGCTCACTAAATCCAGATAGATCCATCGCATAGCAGAAACGAATAACAGTTGATTCACTAACACCCGCTTGTCGCCCTACTTCAGAAGCTACTTGTGTCGCAATAATGTTAGGATTGTCAATGACAAATTGTGCTACTTTCCGTTGACCCTTTGATAGTCTTATGTACTTCTTCTTAATACTATCGCAAATACTCATACTTCAATTCCTTCCTTCTTAAATAGTTAAATGGTCTCAGTGATGTTAATTCGACACACGCTATGTTCCATATAATAAAAAATACATTAACATGAATATTAATTGAATACAATGACTTTTCTGAAAAAACTTTAACGCTTTAACAAACAAAACTGATTTGGATACAAAATTGACAAAAATTCTGTTAGTATTTTTAAAACCTAAAAGAATTAATATTTTTTTGAGTAATCCAATTAAGTTAATAAACTTTACAACTGACAATCAAAAAAGGAGAAGTCGCCTACCTCACAAGCGTCCTCCCCCTACTTTGAATTAACGCAGCTCTGTTTGCTTTGTTTCTTTCCCTAACAATATAACTGCTGCTACGCCGATTAAAATCGCCACACAAAAAACAGCAAAAATAACACCATAATCATATCCTCTAGCTAACATAACACCGACCAGTGATGGGCCGAAAATTCCTCCAATACGTCCGACTGATGCCGCCATCCCTGCACCTGTCCCGCGAATAATAGCTGGATATTGCTCAGGTGTGTACGCATACAAAGCACCCCATGCGCCTAAGTTAAAGAATGATAATAACATCCCGGAAGCGAGTAGTACCCCAACCGTTTCAGCATTACCAAAAACAAATGCGCTTGCCGCAGTCCCTATTAAATAAGTAACAAGGACAAATTTTCGACCAAACTTTTCGATAAACCATGCCGCTGTAAAATAACCCGGTAATTGAGCAAGTGTCATGATTAACACATATTTAAAGCTCGATATTAAATCGAATCCTTTATCGACCATGACCGTCGGCAGCCATAGAAACATGCCATAGTAAGAAAATACAACTGCAAACCATAGCACCCACATCATGAAGGTCGATTTAGCATATTCTTTTGCCCATACATCACGGATATTTTGGAAGACAGAACGTTTTTTGGCCTCTGCACTCACTGTAAATTGTGGTGAATCTGGTAATTTCATTCGTATATAAATCGCATAAAAGGCAGGTATAGCTGTAATTAATAATGCTACTCGCCAGCCTTCAATCGGCCAAAAATCAGCCGGTATAACAAAGTACGAAATAATGGCGGCAATTAACCAACCAGCTGCCCAAAAACTTTCGAGTAGCACGACTACTCGGCCGCGCTCTTCTGCCTTGACACTTTCTGATACGAGTGTGGAAGCAACCGGTAACTCTCCACCAAGCCCCATACCAATTAAAAAGCGTAATAGCAAAAAGACTGTTAACGTTGTCGCAAATGCGGATAATCCACTCGCAACGGAAAATAATACGAGCGTCCACATAAAAATTTGTTTACGCCCTACTTTATCTGCTAGCACGCCGAATAGCAATGCGCCGACCGCCATACCAATGGAGTTCACACTACCGATCCAGCCCTTTTCAACAGGGGTTAATCCCCAATCGACAGTTAGCGCCGCAATAACGAACGATAAAATGCCAACGTCCATTGCATCAAACATCCAACCAACACCCGCAACACCGAGTAATTTATTGCGGGAAATAGGTTGTGCATGTGTAGCCGTATTGTCATTTCTTATTATTTTTTCCACTCTTCTCTCACCTGTCTTTACACTTGACGTTACATAGTTACTATACATTTGTTTCAATAAAGTGACAATGAAAACTTGAAATATCGAATTGTTTAGACTATTTATAGTTTTCCTATTGAAATGGAATTTATGTAGGAGTAAAATGTCTTTTATATAAAAACAATTGTTCATCCAGTGAGCACAAAAGGAGCTTAACTTGTTATGTGGAAAGGTTTAATCGAAGAATATAAAGAGTTTTTACCCGTTAATGAAAATACACCCGCTTTAACATTAAATGAAGGAAATACACCGCTTGTACACTTAGTGAATTTATCAAAAGAGCTTGGTATCGAACTTTACGGAAAAATTGAAGGCGCAAACCCAACTGGCTCATTCAAAGACCGTGGTATGGTATTTGCTGTCGCAAAAGCAGTAGAAGACGGTTCGAAATGCGTTATTTGTGCTTCTACAGGTAACACTTCAGCAGCTGCTGCAGCCTATGCAACGCGTGCTGGCATCCAATCCATCGTTGTGATTCCGAAAGGGAAAGTAGCGCTTGGGAAATTAGCACAAGCTTGTATGTACGGCGCGAAAATTATTGAGATTGATGGTAACTTTGATGATGCCTTAAATATCGTACGTCAAGTATCCGAAACAACACCTGTCTCTTTAGTAAACTCTGTAAACCCATATCGTATTGAAGGACAAAAAACAGCATCATTTGAAATCGTGGATTCTTTAGGTAAAGCACCTGACTTCTTATGTATCCCTGTTGGTAACGCTGGTAACATCACGGCTTACTGGAAAGGCTTTAAAGAGTACAATGAAGCAAAAGGTACTGGTCTACCAAAAATGTTCGGCTTCGAAGCAGAAGGCGCTGCTGCCATCGTAAAAGGAGAGCCAATCGCTAACCCAGAAACAGTCGCAACAGCGATCCGTATCGGTAACCCTGCTAGCTGGAAACTGGCTGAAGCAGCTCGTGATGAGTCTGGTGGTATTATTGACATGGTAACAGACGAAGAGATTTTAGAAGCGTACAAATTAATTGCTGGTAAAGAAGGCATTTTCGTTGAACCAGGTTCAGCAGCATCTCTTGCAGGTGTGATTAAATCCGTAAAAGCAGGCAAAATCCCTGCTGGTAGCCAAGTGGTGACAGTATTCACTGGTAACGGCTTAAAAGACCCTGACACAGCGATGAGCGTTTCCGCAGTGGATCTTGTATCACTGAAAAACGATGAACAAGAAATCCGTACGTATATCGAGGGCATCCTGTAATGCAGTGGCAAATCACAGTTCCTGGGAGTACTGCAAATTTAGGGCCTGGCTTTGATTCGATCGGGTTAGGTTTATCACTTTACTTAAATTTAACAGTGTCTCTAGCGGACGAGTGGGCATTTATTCATACAGGTGACAATGTCCCAACTGATACAACAGCTGAAAACCATTTAATTTATAAAATTGCATATGAAGTAGCAGAAAAGTTCGGTAAAGAGCTACCTCCATGTCGTGTTGAAATGACAAGTGAGTTGCCGCTTGCACGCGGTCTCGGTAGTAGTGCTGCTGCGATTGTTGGTGCAATTGAATTAGCGAATATCGTATGTGATTTAAATTTATCAACTCAAGATAAATTAAATATCTCTTCTCAAATTGAGGGACACCCAGACAATGCGACAGCTTCGGTACTAGGCGGCTTAACCGTATCTGCAATGGATGAAAGTGGTATTGTAGATACAATCCATGTGCGTGAAGTAGATGCAGCATTTGTTGTGTATATTCCGAATGTAGAGTTAAAAACAGCGGAAGCACGCGGTGTCTTGCCCGAACAATTTGATCGTAGTTACGCCGTACGTGCAAGTGCGAATGCCAATATGTTAGCTGCGGCACTCATCGCCGGCGATTACGAACGTATGGGGCATTATATGGAAAAGGATTTATTCCATGAGCCATTCCGTGCTCAGCTCATTCCTGCTTTCCATGAAATCCATGCAGCCGCTAAAACAAGTGGCGCATACGGAACTGCGTTAAGCGGAGCTGGCCCAACACTTATTTCGTTAGTACCAACTACTATTGCAGAGCATTTTGTCGCTGATATGGCGAAGAAATTCCCTGAACATAAAGTCATCTTAACAAAAGCCGATCAAAACGGTATTGTTGTTCAATCATTAATGTAATTAAATCGCCTTCCTAGGAAGGCGATTTTTTTATTTCCGCGTTAGCTTTCTTTACGTCAAAAGTATGAATTTTTCGATTATTATAGCTAAATCATGCATTTTAGAGCTATTCTTGTTGTATACTTAGAATTACCACACAGGAAAGGGGAAATGGAACATGAAGATTGGTTTAATTGCTGCTAACGGTAGAGCAGGTAGCCATATTCTACGTGAAGCACGAATGAGAGAACATGATGTAACCGCCATTGTCATAAATAAAGCCAATTTAAGAATGCGTAACGTTAAAACAATGGAAAAAGATCTTTTCCATTTAACAAAGGAAGATATCGAGCCGTTTGACGTGCTGATTAACGCATTTGCCCCATCTACTGGTGAAGCTCACTTGCATGTAAAGGCAGGTAAACACCTCATTTCACTCTTAGAAGGGACAAATAAAAAGCTATTTGTCGTCGGTAGCTCAGGTTGCTTATATATTGATCAAGATCATACAATTCGTTTAATGGAACACCAAGACTTTCCGGAACACTTACGTGAATCCGCGCATTACCAACTTCAAAATTTACATGACTTGCAAAACTCCGCCATTCAATGGACATTTTTAAGCCCATCTGTCATCTTTGATTCAGAAGGACCACGCACAGGTCATTATATTATTGGTCGTGAACGCCTCGTCGTAAATTCTCAGTTTAATAGTTATCTTAGCTATGCGGACTTTGCCGTTGCGGTCATTGATGAGCTTGAAAATAAAAATTATGTCAATACCGTATTTACCGTAGCTTCTGAAAATGTAACGTCTGCATCATAATATCGAAAAGACATCTTGATACGCCTCCTTTGCGATGAGGATGCTGACATGTTGATGCAACCACTGCAGGAACAATAGTTCTTAATAGATACTGTTCAAAAAGTGAAAGGGTGTCTGGAAAGTTTTCACTTTCTGGACACCCTTTTTTCACGCAAGCAACACTAAACTAACTGCCATAACAGCCATCCCTGCTACTAAACCATAAATGGATAAATGTGTTTCATCATATTTTTTGGCTGCCGGAAGTAATTCATCCAATGAAATGAATACCATAATCCCTGCCACTCCTGCAAAAATAACGCCAAACATGACATCCGTTAAAAACGGCATTAAAATTAAGTACGCAACAATTGCCCCTAATGGTTCAGCTAACCCCGACAATAAAGACAACTTAAATGCCTTCATCCGAATGCCTGTTGCATAAAAAATAGGTACAGCTACAGCAATCCCCTCTGGTACATTATGAATAGCTACGGCAATCGCGATCGCAATCCCCAGGTTAGGATCTTGTAATGCCGACATAAACGTGGCAATACCTTCAGGGAAATTATGAATCGCAATCGCTAGCGCTGTGAATGTCCCCATTTTCATTAATTTATCTGCATCTGCAATCTTTGTTTCGGCCTTATTAATATCCTCAACCATTCTCACTTCATGCGGGTTTGTTTTATTCGGAATAAACTTATCAATTAATGCAATCACTACCATCCCACCAAAGAACCCCACAAGTGTCATCCAATACCCTTGCTTCTCCCCTAGCGCGACTACTAGCGAATCTTTTGCTTTTACAAAAATTTCAATAAGCGAAACATAAATCATTACACCCGCAGAAAATCCTAGTGCGATGGATAAAAATTTCGTATTTGTACGCGTCGTAAAAAACGCGATTAAACTACCAACACCTGTTGCAAGCCCTGCAAACAAGGTTAGTCCCATTGCTAACAGTACATTTTCATCCATTCTATATTTCCCTTTCTATCTGCTAACTTTATTAATTGTATTATATACACAATGTTTCCTTAACGCAATTTTCTTTAGACAAGCAATATATTATGTTATTAACCAACTTTTATTAACTATAAAGGGAAAGGGTGTCCGGAAAGTTTTCACTTTTCTGGACACCCCCTCTATGTCTACTATTTCTTTTCTACATAACTCTCAATTAGTTGTTTCACATCAATGCCTGATGATGCCTTTAAGCTTTCTTGTAGACTTGCCATTAAGTCGGTTGTGTAAGATGTAACTTTATTGGCTCCGCCACCTGAGCCACTACCTGTATCGACAACTGTGATTTTATCAATATTGGATAATGGTGTAGCCACTTGCTTCGCATATTCTGGCAACATCCCAATAATCATATCTAAAATGGCTGCCTGCCCGTATTGCTCGAAAGCTTCTGCAATTTTTTGCTTCGCTTCAGCCTCGGCTAAACCGCGTAAGCGAATAATTTCAGCTTCTGTCGTCCCTTGTGCTTTTTCAGCCTCTGCTTTGGCAATCCCGTCTAAACGAATGCGCTCTGCCTCCGCTTGTGCTTGTGCCTCAATACGGTATTTTTCTGCTTCTGCTTGCGCCATTTGCTTCATTTTATCTGCTGCCGCTTGTTGCTCAATCGCATAACGCTCCGCATCTGCCTTTTTCTTGACCTCTGAATCATATTGACGCTCGCGACGTAAAATTTCACGCTCTTCTAGTTCAATTTGTTTTTGACGTTCAATAATTTTAATTTGCATTTCCTGCTCTTTTACTTCTTGCTTTGCCCGTGCCTGCTCTAAATCATACGCTTGGTCAGCACGTGCTTTGGCAATGTCCTGCTCACGACGGAATTCCGCTACCTTTAATTGATTTTCCTTTTCGGCCTCTGCGATTTCCGTTGCACGTTCTAACTCCGCCCTTTGCGCTTCTTGATCTGCTTGGGCGCGACGAATACGTGTTTCTTTCTCTGCCTCAGCCGTTGCAATATCTGCATCACGCTTTACTTGGGCAATGCGCGGCTTCCCAAGTGATTCCAAGTAACCGTTTTTATCTCGTACATCTTTAATCGTAAATGATACAATAACAAGCCCCATCTTCGCTAAATCTTGAGAGGCGACACGCTGCACTTCCTGTGAAAATTTATCACGGTTTTTATAAATTTCCTCCACAGTCATCGAACCTAAAATTGAACGTAAATGCCCTTCTAACACTTCACGCGCCTCTGCTTCACGTTCGTGCTTATCCTTCCCTAAAAACTGCTCCGCTGCTGTTGCGATTTCCGAAATGGAGCTACCGATTTTAATAATCGCTGTACCGTCTGCCATAACAGGTACCCCTTGTTCTGTATATACTTCCGGTGTTGTTACCTCTAATTTACTAGAAAGCAAGGATAACGGCTCTGATTGTTGAAATACTGGAAATACGAAGGCACCGCCACCACGAATGATTTTAATTTTATTGCCAGCCTCATCAGTATGCACATTTTTACTTCCTAAATAGCTTCCTGTGACAATCAATGCTTCATCTGGACCTGCTGTTTTATACTTCGCTACGTAAACCGCTGCGATCGCCACGAGTAAAAACACAACAACCGCAATTGCAATAATAACTCCTAACATTAAAACGCCCCCTTAAATTTTTGGAAAAACATTTTCATATGCCTGCACATAGACAGTACCATCTACCACCTCAATAACTAACACTTCTTGGTCGTACGGGATTTCCTCGTGATTATAGCTAGCCGCACGCTTATTGATAACACCACTAACCGTTGTAATAACGATTTCACCAAAACCATCTACCGGAATGGGTGTAATCACTCTCCCGGTCTGACCAGCAAGTGATTCGTCTGTGTAAGACAGGGATGTTTCTGCTGAACGTAGTGGTACGAGGAAAAAATAATAGAGAAGAGCTGTACTAATGAGTGAAATAAACAACGCTAGTAAAAGAACGAATAAATGAGACAAACTTGTAAACTTCTCGCACAAATAACCTCCCGCTGCTGTAATGGTGATAAAAGCTAACATAACAGCTGGATCAAAAAACGGAATCCCTTCTGCTAATCCATCCGCTACATCAGCAAAAAACAAATAAAGGATTGTGGCTAATCCAATGACAATTAAAATCGTTAAATAAACAGTAGCGAGCGAAAAACCAAAGAGCATTCAACCACCCCCAAATTATGTAATTAATTACTATACGTTTAACAATAATTTTAGTTTCAAGAAATTTCTGAATTATAGTGGTAAAAGTGCCTGCTAATTCCTTACATGTGCTAGAGACCCCCAACAAGCGTGCTTGCCACACATCAGATGGGGACTTTTCCTAAACATAAATGCCCTTTTCCAACCATCGTTATCCACCATGTAAAATTTTAGAATTCCCTAAACAAAAATAGACACTCATACAGAGTGCCTACGCTAATTTCCCTTTATTCGATTCATACCACCAAACAATCCATATAAACCATGCATACGCTAGCCCCCAACCAGCAAACACGTCTGTCGCAAAATGGTTCCCTGTTGCAACGCGGGACAAACCTGTACCTACCGCACAAATAATAGCAATCCCCCAAACGATTCGTTGCTGTCCTGTATTACGCATCTTCCGTGTAACGAAATACGCAATAATTAATAGCATTAACAAGCTCAGCATCGTATGGCCAGATGGGAAGCTATAGGATGCGAGCTGATCTGGAAGCGCTGGTCGTGGACGTTCCACTACACGTTTCATTACTTGATTGAGTAAATAGCCTCCCCCTATCCCTAATAGTACGAATACCATACCACGGATATCTTGACGAAAAGCTCGCCAAATAATAAGAAGCGCTGCTATACTTACGACAATGATCGTATCTCCAAAATAATGAAAGACTTCTAATATTGCATTCCCATACAAAAGGGATGCCATTTGCGCATCGAACCCTTGAAAGCGCTCATACGTAAACATTAAAGTAATAAATAAAAGAAAACCTATCATTGCTAAATATACATTCCACTTTTTCACCATATCATCACCTATTATGTAGTATTCTTAAGTTACTTCATATATAACAAAAAACGCCCTGTAAAGAAAGGACGTTTTCTTTAAAAATGTATTATTTGTATTAAATAATTGCTTATTTTATTCCACAACAATGTAGTTAGCATGTTCCATATTAATCATATATTCTGGCTTTTCAGGCTTACCTTCTTTTAGCTTTGCTTTATGACCGGCGATATGCTCCGGACTCTTCTCCCATGCCTTCCATGCTTCTTCTGACTCCCAGCGAATGATCATCACCACTTCTTCCTCACCGCGGCGTACCTTTTTCACAAGTAACTCACGACCTAAAAAGCCTTCGCGTTGCTCAACGAGTGATGGCCCTTGCCCTAGCTTCTTTTTGAAGCGCTCGACTACCTTATCACTATTACCTTCTGTTACCGTCCATCGACGCATTTGTACAAACATATGTAATCGCTCCTTTGTTAAAAAGGGATGTCACGAAAGTTTTTACTTTCTAGACACCCCCTTTAGTCATTATTTTAGTTCATCAATAATCTCTTGTACTTTTGCTAACTCTGTGTTTAAACCACCGTTAGCTACGTACCAGTTAACACCATCTAAGTAAACGATTTTGCCGTTTTGTGCAGCAGCTGTTTTGTTTACTAACTCATTGTTAAAGAATTCTGCAGTAGCTACTGTACCTTCTTCAGCAGAAACTTGTGTACGATCCACTACAAAAACTACATCTGGGTTTACTTTTACTAAGTACTCTAAGTCAACTTGTTGACCGTGTGTTGAGTTTTCTAGAGCTGTATCAGCCGATTCAAAACCTAATACGCTGTGTACAAAGCCGTAACGTGAACCTGCATCAGGACCGTAAGCAGATAATGTACCACTGTAAAGTGTTACTAACGCTTTACCTGCGTCAGCAGAGATTGTTTTTACTTCTTCGATAGCTGCTTCAATATCAGCTACTTTTGCATCCACTTCTTCTTGAGCGCCGAATAAATCAGCAGCGATTTTTGTAGAAGCTAAGAATGTATTCCAATAGTCTTCGCTAGAAGTACCTACGAACACGACCGGTGCGATTTCTTCTAATTGATCTTTAAAGCTTGCTTGACGACCAGAAATGAAGATTACATCTGGTTGTAATGAATAAATCGTTTCAAAATCCGGCTCTTTTAATGAACCAACTTTTGTATATGAATCATTGTTATACTTCTCTAATTCACCCGCATATTTTGATGTCGGAACACCGTCAGCTTCCACACCTAAAGCTGTTAATGTATCTAAGAAACCAAGGTCAAAAACGACGATTTTTTCTGGTGCTTTTTCAAAAGTTACAGGTTCATAACCTTCGATTGTCGACTCGATTGTTACAGGGTATGCACTTTCTTCTGCATCTGTTTGCTCTTCAGTTTGTGCGTCTGAGCCTGTATTTGTCTCTTCTTGTGCTTCCTCTTCAGAAGATCCACAAGCTGCTAATACGAATACTAACATTGCTAAAATCACGCTAAGTAATTTCCAGTTTTTCATTCTGCTTTACTCTCCTTGTATACCTTTTTATATTTTCAATGATAATCATTATCACTAGAACAATTCTCATTATAGACTCACTGATAATCATTGTCAATAACAATTGTAAATCTTTTTCTTTTTTAAATTTACAATCGTTCATTTCGTTGAAAATCCTTTTATAATAACCTTCTACGCTCTATAAAAAAAGAAAAATCTACAGATAAAATTATTTCTAAATAATTTTCCTGTAGATTATCCCTCTTCTTATTCTCAATTATGAATGAGAATTGAAGTATACACAAATACGGCAACCGTCCTGCTCTTGTACAGGGATTTCCATATCATAAATTTCCTTCAATGCTGGTGAGTTAATGATTTCATTCGTAGGACCATCTTTCACCACACGGCCATCTTTTAACGCCACAATGCGATCTGAATACACAGACGCAAAGTTAATGTCATGTAGTACAATCACAACTGTTTTACCAAGTTCGTCTACCAACTTACGTAAAATTTTCATAATCTGTACGGAGTGCTTCATATCTAAGTTATTTAATGGTTCATCTAGTAGTACATAGTCTGTATCTTGTGCAATAACCATCGCAATAAAAGCACGCTGACGCTGACCACCTGACAATTCATCAAGGAAATTATGCTGAATATCATCTAAATTCATGTATTCAATGGCTTGATCTACCTGTTTAATATCTTCTTGATTTAGGCGACCTTTTGAATATGGATAACGACCAAACGATACAAGCTCACGAATCGTTAAACGCACATTCATAAAGTTCGATTGCTTTAAAATCGACACACGTTTGGCAAATTCATCTGATTTCCAGCGACGGACATCACTTTTATCTAATAGCACTTCGCCAGTATCCCCATCCAATAGGCGGCTTACCATCGACAGTAACGTCGATTTACCCGCACCGTTCGGACCAATAAATGATGTAATCTTTCCTGGCTCAATATTAACCGTTACATTATCGACAACCGCTTTTTTACCAAATCGCTTCGTTAGCTCTTTTACTTGAATCATCCTGCAGACCTACTCTCTTTTAATAATAAATAAATAAAGTAAACCCCACCGACAAAGTTAATAATTACGCTCAATGTTGTGTTGAAGCCAAACAGATGCTCAACGAGGAATTGACCACCGACTAATGCAACAATACTAATTAAGCTCGCACCTAGTACTAAAATAGAATGTTTATACGTTTGCAAATATTGATAAGAAAGGTTCGCTACGATTAAACCAAAGAATGTAATGGGGCCGACTAACGCTGTCGACGTCGCAATTAACACGGATGATAAAATAAGCACATTCATCACTAAACGGTCGTAATTGACCCCTAGATTAATGGCATTTTCACGTCCTAATGACATGACGTCTAATTGACGCATAATGCGTACTCCATAAATAAGCGCAGCTGCAATAATTGCCAATGCAACCCATAATAAATCCGCATTTACTTTTGAAAAGCTAGCAAATAAGCTAGATTGTAATGATAAATATTCATTTGGATCAATCATTACTTGTAAAAATGTCGTAAAACTACCAAGTAACGTTCCGAGCACCATCCCTACAAGCAGTAAGAAATAAATCGGATGTTTATCTGCACGGAATAAAAAGCGATAAAGAAGGAGCGCAAACAAAACCATCGCCACAATAGAAACACCAAAGTTTAAGTATTTGTTCATAATCCAAACCGACGTAGACCCTAAGAAAAAGAAAGCAAATGTTTGAACGACTTCATACATAGAATCTAGTCCCATGACAGACGGTGTTAAAATACGGTTATGTGTAATTGTTTGAAACACAACCGTTGAATAGGCAATCGCTACACCCGTTAATGTCATGGCAGCAATTTTCATCAAACGCTTTGGAAAGGCGTAACCAAACGCTCCCTCCTGTATGCCATAAAATGCATACAGCACCATCGATATGACGGATAAACCTGCTAAAATCCATAACTTCGTACTATTTCGCATATGCTCTCCCCCTAAACAACATAATTAAGAAGATTGCACAGCCAATGACCCCAACCGTTAAGTTGATTGGAATTTGATACGGGTAAATAATAACTCGCCCAAAAATATCACATAATAATAAGAAACAAACACCTAGAAATGCCGTATGTGGTACTGTTTTTGCTAAGTTGTCACCCTTATAAAGTGATACTAAATTCGGAATGATTAAACCAAGGAACGGAATAACACCGACCGTGAGCACAACTGTCGCTGCTATTAATGCGACAAGTACTAGACCGAGGTTCACAACGTATTGATATTTAACGCCAAGGTTTTTCGCAAAATCTTCACCTAAGCCCGCAACCGTAAATTTATTTGCATATAAATAGGCAATGATTAATACAGGAACACTTAAATATAAAAGTTCATATGTGCCACTAATCGTTAACGAAAAATCCCCCATTAACCATGCTGAAATATTTTGAATGATATCTGCTTCATAGGCGAAGAAGGTTGTAATGGAACTTAAAATATTCCCGAACATAATCCCGATTAATGGAATGAAAATAGCATCCTTAAATTTAATACGATTTAAAATTTGCATAAATAAAAATGTACCTAACAAAGCAGATGCAAAACTAAATAGTACTTGTTGCATATATGTAGCACTAGTGAAGAATAGCATTGATATAAGAATACCTAGCTTTGCCGAATCAAGTGTCCCTGCAGTAGTTGGTGAGACGAATTTATTGCGGCTTAAACTTTGCATAATTAAACCTGCAACACTCATCCCAGCACCGGCCAAAATAATAGCCATTAAGCGCGGAACACGACTAGCTAAAAATATTTGTGTTTCGTCTGACTGCCAATCTAGTAAATCTTTCGGTGTAATATCTACGACACCAATAAATAAAGAAATACCGGATAAAACAACAGTCAGCACTATTAAAATCCAAAGTCTCATCGCAATCTCCGTTTTATTGTATTTAATGAAAATGATTATCACTGATTATGTTTCTCATTATAGACAGGAGACATCATAAAATCAACCTTCAGTTGATAATGATTATTGATTACCTTTAAGAAATTCGGTACTCTAAGCAGCTTTCGAGCATTTTACGTCCTAAAGCACAATATAATTCACTCGAATTTGAGATATTTTTTTAACATGCCACTCCCAGATTATATTTACTATCATTAAATTGATTTTCTTTCTCAATTAGCATCTATATAATAAAAAAAAAACTCCAAACAAATTGTTTGGAGTGCTTTCATTAGTAATATGTTTTGACGTTAACCGCACTTGCTTTTAAAAATTCTTCCTTTACGCGGTAGCCTATCCCCTCTTTGGCTACCATCGTAATTTGTCCATTCTCTACTGTTACTTCTGGTTCAATAATATCCTCATACCAATAATTCGAAGAGGCTGCAGTGTCACCGGGCATTGTAAAGCCAGGTAAACTAGAGATAGCAAGCGCATGTGCTCGTCCCACCCCTGCCTCTAACATGCCACCACACCATAATCGAATCTGATGTGCTACGCAATAGTCATGGATTTTCTTTGCTTCTGTTAAACCACCTACTCGTGCAATTTTTAAATTGACGACTTGGCAGCTTCCTAGCTTTACAGCACGTTGTATATCTGCTAACGACGTAATACTTTCATCAAGACACACCGGGGTTTTGATAGCTTTTTGTAATTCCGCATGCTCTACTAAATCGTCATAGGCAAGGGGCTGTTCAATCATCATTAAACCAAATGCATCTAATTGCTTTAGCACGTTCAAATCCGCAAGCGTATACGCTGAATTGGCATCAGCCATTAACGGAATTGATCCGAATTGTTCACGTATTGCACGCACTACATCGATATCATGACCTGGCTTGATTTTCACTTTAATACGCTTATATCCTTGTGCCAAGCGTTTTTCAATAATCTCAAACAATGTTTCGTCATTGGACTGGATCCCAATACTCACACCTACATCAATTTGATTATTTACTCCACCAATTGCCTGATAAAGTGGTTGATGATTGCGCTTCGCATAAACATCCCACACTGCACCTTCAATTGCAGCTTTCGCCATATTATTACGACGAATTGATTGGAACAATATATTTACTTCATTAGGATGCACTAATTCACGGTGTAGTAGCATGGGAATCAAACAATCTTCCAACATATGCAATGTCGTTTTAACTGTCTCCTCTGTATACCAAGGGGCATCAAATGCAACGCCCTCTCCCCAACCAATAACACCTGATTCATCCTGTGCTTTAATGACTAATACCGTTTTTTCTTGCACCGTTCCAAAGCTTGTAACAAACGGACTTTTCATTCGCATGTTCAGCGTATAAATCGTCACTTCCGTTAATCTCATGTTGACTCCCCTTATAGCGCAAATAAAGAGCTCTTCACGAACAAATAATGGCTTACATGTTCATTTGTAGGCATTAAATGGACAACTGCATACCCTTGCGCAAAAAGAGATTGACACATTGTTCGTGTTTTATAACGCCAGTCTTCCGCAAGTGATGGACTTTCAATTTTAATCTTTTGAAAACTTGCTGGTATCGGAAGTAAATACGCATCTTTTAATAAAGAGATTTCACTATTAAATGTACCGTCTTTATCTAAAATAGGTAATCCGACAATACTCAAAGACCACAGTGCTACCTCTCCCGCCTCTTCTTTCAATTCATCGATTTTCGTATCCCACCGAAAGAAATCTTCATCGTTTAAATTCCACTCTACCATAACGCGATCGGAAGGTAGCGCTTTATTGAATGGATCATGTAGCTGACCGTAGCAATTCGGCAAATACGTTTTGGCATAGGCACGGAGTTTTGTAAAGTTTAAATAACCATTCCGTCCCTCTAGTGGATCGAATGTCCATTTACATTTCGTATAACCTAGCTCCGCAGCCATTTCTTTTTGGCGAAGCTTTAGTAACTCTCCTACGCCCAGTTCACGAAATTCCCGTTTAATACCGAGCAAGTGTGAATAGAGATAGCATTCTCCCTCTACAAACGCTGCATGGCTATAGTTAAACCCAATTAGTTCTTTTTTTAAATAAGCCCCTAATACAAGCCCCCCGTTATGAATAAAAGCAGTGATTTGATGAATAGGTACACATTCTGAGGCCCAAATGTCCCGCTCTAACTGGCGTGCCTCTTCCATTTCCTCAATTGTTTTTAATTGTTTTACTACAACTGATTTTAACATACCTTTACCTCCTCATTAATGTCATAGCAATATAGGGCGCGTATGGTGTCACGTGATAGCCATCATCATACTGTCCACTAATGTCTTTACTTAAGCCTCTCCTTTTTATTATACAATAAAATAACTTAACACTCATATTTTTCCATATTATAAATATCTGTTTTCTTTTAAGCTCTTAATCAGAATAGGCAAGCATGAAGGCAAAATAAAAAACCAGAGAAATAGAGCGCTCTATTTCTCTGGTATATCTTGTTATTTAATACCACGCATTGCACGCGAAATCATAGGGCTTATCATTAATAGGACTACACCTAAAACGATTGATAGACCGCCAAGTACACCGAAGTATACCGTTTGTGATACTACTTCATAAATACGTACTAACTGTGCATTAATCGCAGATGCGGCTGCAGATGCTAAAAACCATAGCGCCATTGTTTGTCCAGCGAATGCTGCTGGTGCTAATTTCGTCGTTGCCGATAAACCAACTGGTGAAAGCAATAATTCCCCCAGTACAACGAGGAAAATCGAGAATGCGACCCAAAACGGTGACACTAATGTGTTCATATCTGCTGAAGCCGGAAGCACCATCACGAAGAACGAAGCACCCGCAAAAAATAACGAAAAGGCAAACTTCTTCGGCGTTGATGGACCACGATCCCCCAGTTTTGTCCACAAAATAGCAAATAGAGGCGCTAATGTAATAATGAACAGTGGGTTAAACGATTGGAACCATGAAGCTGGAATTTCAAAATTTCCTACTGTTAAATTTGTACGTGTATCAACGAATGTGGCAAGTACCGTTGCTGATTGTTCCGCAATCGCCCAGAACATAACAGCACAAATAAATAGCGGAATATATGCTAATAAACGCGATTTTTCATCTGCATTTGTTTTTGGACTACGATACATATAAGTGATAAAAACTGTAGGAATTAAAATCCCTAATGTTGTAATTAATAGCGAGAAGTTTTCAATTGTTAAATGTCCTGTTGTATAAGTTATTAAACCCGCCACAGCAATGGCAATACTAGCTGCTGTGAAAACAAATATCGTTTTCTTTTTCTCTTCAGGTAATAATGGATTCGTCGGTTGTGAACCAGCTAACCCTAAGTTTTTCTTCGTGACGACGAATACAACTAACCCAATGAACATACCAATGGCAGCGACCGCAAAACCTGCATGGAAGCCCCAAGCTTCTTGCGTCCAACCAACTAATAACGGTGATACGAACGCCCCCATGTTAATTCCCATATAGAAAATGGAGAACCCAGAATCTCGGCGTGGGTCATTATCTGAATACAAGTCCCCGACAACAGCTGATACGTTTGGTTTCAATAAGCCTGTACCTATAATGATTAATGCCATCGAAGCATAAAGAGCCATTACACCACCAGGTAATGATAACGCAATATGCCCTAGCATAATCATTACACCGCCGTAAAATACAGCTTTCTGAGTACCTAAAATGCGGTCAGCAATCCACCCACCAATAATCCCTGACATATAGATTAAAGAACCATAAATGGACATAATAATATTCGCCTGTGACCTGTCTAATCCTAAACCACCGTCTTTTATAGCATAGTACATATAAAAGATCAGAATGGCACGCATTCCGTAATATGAGAAACGCTCCCAAAATTCTGTGAAAAACAGCGAGAACAATCCTTTAGGATGTCCTAGGAAGCCTTTTTGCGGTACGGATTTGACAATTTCTTCTTTACTAAGCATGAAAATACCCTCTTCCGTATACTAATATAACGTTTCATTTTTCTGATAATTTTGTATATAAAAAAATACACATAGCAGAAAAGTAATACTTCATTACAGTAAAGCATCAATAGGAATTATGCAAGTAGTTTGAAATATGTTAGAAATGTGATTAAATTCTCTTTTTTCAGTAAAATTTGTTGAAATTATTATCACCATAAGTTTCTTCTCTACAATAATATCCCCCTCTGCATAAGGGATATTACTATATAAAGATAACAAAAGGAGGGAAATCAAAATAGTAGTATCTACATCGTGGGTTGTTTTATGATAGAAGAAAATAGTAAAGAAGGGAATATAGAGATGAGCATTTATAATTACTTAGTACAAAAGCCAAATGGGGACATTTTATCGATGGAGACTTATAGAGGCAAAGCCATATTAATTGTGAATACAGCAAGCCAATGTCGATTTACATATCAATATGAGGATCTACAGAAAATGTATAACAAATATAAAGATCAAGAATTCGTTGTATTAGCATTCCCAACGAACCAATTCGGAGAACAAAACCCCGAGGACGGCCAAACAACGGCTAAAGCCTGCCAGATTAATTTCGGTGTACAGTTCCCTGTATTCGATCTAATTGACGTGAATGGTAAGCAAACACACCCATTATTTAACTACTTAAAGCACGAGGTAGACGTACGAGAAATCAATAAAAACAATATGCAAGAAGCAATGCTCATGAGCCATATACAAGAAGTATATCCAGATTATTTAATAGGGCGTAACATCCGCTGGAACTTCACGAAATTTTTAGTGGACAAAGTTGGAAAAGTAGTCGCTCGCTTCGAACCAACAGATGCCCTACTCGATCTCGAAAAAGCGGTGGAAAGTGTACTATAAGAAGGGCTACTGATCGAAGTCCTTAGAGTGTAGACAAAGTTGAAGTTTGACTTTGTCTACACTTATTTTTAGGTACAACTTAAAAACAGCAAAATTTGCAGACTGTCTTGAAAACGCTTGACAGACAAGGCGTGTAGCCGAGCGAAGACGCGAATAGAACCTAAGTTCATGAGCGGACGAGCGCGGCAAGCAACGCAGGATGAAAACGTTTGTCAACAATCTGCGGGCTGCACTAAGCAGCCCATTATTTTACCACATACTCTTCAAATTTACTGTAATCCGATGCTTTTACTTCCACTTCTAGCAGTGTACCGTTTTCCTCATACGACATGCTCATCACTGTAGCTGCTTCGTTTAAATACGAAACGATACTTCCTTTGTCATACGGAATCAGCATTTTGCATACCACATAATCAGAGAAAATATGCGACTTAATCCGTTCAATTAATTCATCGAGCCCAGCGCCCTCTTTCGCTGCAATCCAAATGTTATCTCCACTTACAAGCGGATACTTCACGTTGGCTAAGTCCGATTTATTATATACATAAATGGTTGGAATATCCTCAACACCTACTGCCTTTAATGTTTCATTCGTCACATCAATCATAAAGCTATGTTCTTCATTGGAGACATCTACTACATGCAACAGTAAGTCTGCATCACGTGCCTCTTCTAATGTTGAACGGAATGCTTTGACAAGGTGATGCGGCAATTTACTGACAAACCCAACGGTATCTGTCAGTAAGAAAGATTTATTGTCTCGTAATTCGATATGGCGAACCGATGTTTCAAGTGTTGCGAATAGCATATTTTTTTCAAATACTTGTTTTGAATCTTCTTGTCCCATTTTGACAAGCAACTGATTCATAATGGTCGATTTACCAGCGTTTGTATAGCCTACAATAGAAACAACCGGCATGGCATTTTTACGGCGTTGTTTACGTTGTGTTTCACGTTGTTCTTTCACTTGCTCTAAATCCCGACGCAATTTAGCAATTTGATCTTCAATTTTACGACGATCCAGTTCTAACTTCGTTTCCCCCGCACCACGGTTTTTAAATCCACCGCCCGTGCCACCACCTTGACGAGAAAGCGAAGCATGTAAGCCTACTAAACGTGGTAGCATATATTGAAGCTGCGCCAATTCCACCTGCATTTGCGCTTCACGTGTTTTAGCACGACGCCCAAAAATATCTAAAATTAGCATTGTACGATCAATGACTTTACATTCCAGATCGCGCTCTAAGTTGCGAATTTGCGATGGCGATAATTCATCATTAAAAATGACAATATTTGAATCCGTTTCCTCAACGAATGCTTTAATTTCCTCTATTTTCCCTGTCCCAACGTAATGCGATGGATTTACACGCTCTAGATTTTGCGTTACATAGCCCGCTACTTCTACATCTAACGCTTCCGCTAAGTTGGCTAACTCTTCCATCGAGTAGTCAAAATTATCGTCACTTCGTAAATTCACACCGACTAAAATGCCTTTTTCTTCTAATGTTTCAACGTCTTTTAAACTATTCACAAAAAACCTCCTACGCGCTCATTAATCCCATCGTACCATAGAAAAAGGAACCCAAAAAGCATTGGGTCCCTTCCATTCCATTATTTTTCCATCTTCAATCGACGAAGCGTTTCATCGAACTCTCCCTCAATTTCTTTGTTCGGTTTATACGTCGCTATACTTACAATAACAGCGACAAGTAAACAGACGATAAACCCTGGCACAATTTCATATAATGCGGAGGCTAAGCTTGGTACTTTCCCCCAAATAAATGCGACAGCTGCGCCACTGACCATACCGGCTAATGCACCGATATTTGTGAGCTTGCGCCAATAAAGAGACAGGAGGATAATTGGTCCAAATGCTGCGCCAAACCCTGCCCACGCAAATCCTACTAAATCAAGGATCGAATTATCTGGATTCCAAGCTAAGAAAGCCGCAATAATCGACACAAACAGTACCGCTAAACGACCAATAAACACATAATGTGCATCGTTTGCTGTTTTATTAAAAATGGCTTTGTAAATATCTTCTACTAATGCGGATGACGTAACGATTAGTTGAGAACTAATCGTACTCATAATCGCGGCTAAAATTGCGGCCAGCATAACACCGGCAACAAACGGATGGAATAAAATTTGACCAAGTGTGATAAATACCGTTTCAGCATCTGCAAGCTCACTGCCATTTTGTTGATAGTAAGCTACCCCCACAAGCGCGGTTGCAACGGCACCAACTAAACTAAAAACCATCCAGCCAATCCCAATACGTCGTGCTGCAGTCGTTTCTTTAACAGACGTAATGGCCATAAAGCGCACGATAATGTGTGGTTGCCCAAAATAACCTAAGCCCCACGCAACAGACGATACAACTCCGGCTACTGTCGCTGTAGAAGCAAATAATGATAGGTGTTCTGGATTCACTGCTTTAATCGAATCGATTGTGTCACCAAGCCCACCTGTTAAAAACATCCCGAATAAGGGTACTGTAATAAGTGCTAAAAACATCGTTAAGCCTTGGAGGAAGTCCGTATAACTGACAGCTAAAAAGCCACCGAACAAAGTGTAAGCCACAACAATACCCGATACAATTAACATACCTGTATGATAGTCATAGCCAAATGAACTTACAAAAAATTTACCACCAGCAACCATCCCACTGGATACGTAAAATGTAAAGAAGACTAAAATAATAATACCTGCAGCAATGCGGATTGCTTTTGTATTATCACGTAGACGATTATCTAAAAAGCTTGGAATGGTAATGGAATCACTTGCTACTTGCGTATAGACACGTAGGCGTGGTGCAACAAATAACCAGTTTAAATACGCCCCAATCGTTAAACCAATGGCGATCCAAGCACTTACTAAACCATTTACGTAAATCGCTCCTGGTAAACCCATTAATAGCCAACCGGACATATCAGCTGCCCCAGCACTTAAAGCTGTAACTGCCGGTCCAAGCCCGCGCCCCCCAAGCATATAATCATTTAAATTTTTTGTACGCATAAATGCATACCATCCAATTGC
Source organism: Lysinibacillus sp. LZ02 (assembly GCF_050613145.1). Taxonomy (GTDB): domain Bacteria; phylum Bacillota; class Bacilli; order Bacillales_A; family Planococcaceae; genus Lysinibacillus_B. The sequence continues at coordinate 3,902,298 of NZ_CP192507.1, forward strand.
CAACATTGCTACCATGTATAACACAATCGCTAACAACTGAAATGCATAATCTGACATACATAAAGCCCCTTTCTTCTAATCAATAAATTTTACTATTAACAGCCCCCTATTAACAGACAATTCTAGCATTCGAGAGCAATCTCGTCTTTTTTCCGTTAATTGCAGACATGAAATCATTATTCCCACGGCAAGCAACGAGTTATGATACACTAAACTTACTTTAAACAAAGAGGTCGAGCGTATGGATTTTGAACAAATGAAAAAACAGTTTTTAACATTATTACATGAAAAAACACTAGTCAATGCGACGATTAGCCAGCCACGTCAAAAATCAAATGAATTAAAACGCGTGAAATTAAAGCCTATTGAGTTACGTGGTGTGTATACCATTCAATTAGAGTATCAATACGAACGTATTTTAAAGCATGAAAATATACCGCTAGAACAGTTTACGTTACATTTCGATACGTTACTAGAAGAATTTCGCCAAATTCATGCACAATTTACAAACCAATCTGTGCAAGTGCAATTATCCAAGAAAAATAAAGTACTTTGGAAATCAGATCAACAAACTAGCGCAAAAGAAGTAAATTTATCACATAATCGCAAAAAGCAATATTTACTAGATGACTCTACACCCTACCCTTTTTTAATCCGCCTTGGTGTGCAAACAGCAGACGGAAAAGTGAAAAAGCAAAAATACGATAAGTTTAAGCAAATTAATCGTTTTGTCGAGTTTATTGACGATTCGCTCCACTATTTACCGAAAGACCGTACAATCCGTATTTTAGATTTCGGCTCAGGCAAATCGTATTTAACATTTGCGCTCTATCATTACTTAAAAGTGGAAAAAGGGTTCAATATTCGGGTCACAGGTCTTGATTTGAAAAAAGAAGTAATTGAGGAATGTAATCGTATTGCCGCTGACCTTGAATATGATGATTTAGAGTTTTTAGTTGGGGATATTAATGATTATAACGATGAAACGTCTGTCGATATGGTCGTCACATTGCACGCATGCGACGTGGCAACGGATATGGCATTAGCACGTGCTGTGAAGTGGGGAGCAAAAGTCATCTTAAGTGTACCTTGTTGTCAGCACGAATTAAACCGTCAACTCAACACACCTGCTCTAGAGGTGATGTTGCAGCACGGACTCATTCGAGAGCGCTTTGCTTCGCTCGCGACAGATTCCATTCGCGCGGAACTTCTATCACTAGTAGGCTATGACACACAGCTCCTTGAATTCATCGATATGGAGCATACACCGAAAAATGTATTAATCCGTGCATACTATACAGGTAAAAAGCCAAGCGAAGAGCAACGTATTCGCTATCAAGCATTTGTACAATTACTAAATGCCAAACCATTTTTAGAAAATGAATTAACAGCATATTTATAAGTAAAGAGAATGGCTACGCAAATCCATTTATGATCGTAGCCATTTTTAAATAGAAAGTATTTATACAAACAAGCGTAAAATATATAAGATTAAGAAGCATCGAGTTTCATTATTCTAAAGCGAAAAATCACCCCACATCTCATTGAAAAAAACCCTATTTATATTTTTGTAATATTTAATTCTATATCATAATTAAGATATGAAAAGACACTCTAAAAAATACGTATAACCTTGATAAAACAAACACTTGAACCACTCTAATTCCCATCAAAATTTCAATATTCCCATTAAACATATCGAGAAATAATATAAAACTATTATCAAAGACTATTGAAATACTCCATTTTCATATGTTACAAATTTATACAGATTACTAATACGCAGTTAAGAATTGTATGGGATTTTTATATTTTGTTAGAGTACCCGAGTCAAAATTTTATTGAAATAACTTTTATGTAATGGAGGCCATTCCATGTTTAACACAAGAAAGAAAGACCCGTTTTTCACGGCACTTCATAAAATTGCTGAAAATGTACAGGAAGCTGTCCACTATGCGAATAATTCCCGTATTAAAAACGTGATAGATTTAAAAGAAATTAGTATTAAAATGAAGGAATATGAAATAGCGGGTGATGAATTAATTCATGAGCTCATCGTCATGCTGAACAAGTCATTTATGACACCGATTGAACGTGAAGATATCCTTTCTCTCGCCCTTCGTATGGATGATATTTTAGATGGGACAGAAGGCTGTATTGCGCACTTTGAAATGTTCTCATTCACTGAAGTCGATCAATCGATGCGTGACTTCCTAGGGTACATTACGAAATCTACAGATGAAATTGTCAAAGCGATGGACTTATTAAATAAAAAAGATTTAGTCGGTATGCGACAACACGCGATTTTAATAAAGGATTACGAACGGGAATGTGACGAAATTTTGCGTTCCTCCATCAAGCAATTATTCTTGAATGAAAGAAACCCTATTCGTCTTATTAAATTTAAGGATTTATATGAACAATTAGAAGAAATCTCTGACTATTGTCAAAACGTAGCCGATACGATTGAAACAATTATTATGCGTAACGCATAATAATTGGAGATTCTACAAATGAACATCATATTTTTTATCCTGCATTAACAGGCATTAAAACTTTCACCTTAGAGCTTAAGAAAATCGAGAAGCGTCGGTGGGGGATAAAGCCCCCTCACCGCTTGAAGTTTCACTTTATCCATTTAGCTACATTTTCAAGTAAACTATACATAATGAAAAAGGAAAGGCGGTCTCTTTGTGCAAGCTATAGCAAAACTCGTCACTCAATACGCAAAAACCATTATCGTTATTTGGATATTGTTTTTCATCACCATGGCCTATTTCGCCATGCAACTTCCATCAAAACTTCAGGGTGATGGCTTTTTCGTAAAAGATGATCATATCCGTGTAACCGAGGAGCTTTCTGAAACATTCGGACTCCCTGCTAAAACCATCTTTGTCTTATTTGAAGATAAAACTGGACCTGAAATTGAACGGGTTTTATCTAACTTAGAAGCCGTTGAGGAAATCGATTCCATTGCTTCGCCAAACGATATAGAAGCATACAATCGCGATCATCTAGCGTACGCTACACTCAACTTTGACAATTCGATAAAGGATTATTTCCCTATTATTGATGAAATCCGTGACATATTAGCAGGTGAAGAAGGGATTGAAATTACTGGGCAACCTGTTATTTCAAAAGACATTAACGTTGCAAGCCAAAATGATTTAATGAAGGCAGAAACAATCGGTGTGCCGATCGCCATTATCGTACTACTTCTCGCATTCGGTACAGTCGTTTCTTCTTTACTGCCAGTTTTAGTTGGTGGTGCCACGGTTGTTGCGGCATTTGGGATTTTAACCTTACTAAGCGGGAATGTGAATTTATCCATTTTCATCTTAAATATCGTACCGATGCTTGGGCTTGCCTTAAGTATCGACTTTGCCCTGTTATTTATTAATCGTTACCGGGAAGAACGCGGACAAAAATCCATTGAGGAAGCGGTACAAGTAGCAATTACGACAGCCGGACGCTCGATTATTTTCTCTGCACTATGCGTTATGATTGGGCTTGGTGCAATGGTCGTCATCCAAGTAGAAATTTTCCAAAATATCGCACTTGGTGGTTCCATTGCTGTACTGTTAGCAGTCATTTCTGGGTTAACACTGTTACCGGCCCTCATTACAGTACTAGGCGACCGCTTAAATAAATGGCGCCTCATTCGTGTCAAAACGACTGCTGGTCGCTGGCAGTCATTTGCTGGCTTCGTCATGAAAAATCCAATGAAAATTATTTTCGTAGCAGTCATTTTACTTGGCTTTGCGATGGTTCCGATTAAAGATATCGAACTGACGATTCCAACAGTCGATGCACTCCCGACTTCTTACGAGGCACGACAAGCATACGACACCTTAACAGACGAATTTGGACTTGGTGACCAAGCAACGGTGTTTTTACTTGCAGAACGTGACAATGGTTGGACAGACCGCGCTGGGCTACAACAAATGCTCGACATTCAAGAGAAATTACAGGCGGATGCACTCGTAAAAGAAGTCACAACGATGTTTACGGCAGCCGATATCGATTCAGTTGATACATGGGAAATGGTCAATACTAACCCGCAAACGCCGGGGATGCTCAATAAGGTAGCAGAAAACTTCGTGCAAGACAATCAAATGTATATGGTTATTTCCATTAATGCACAAGGGGCTTCTACCGAGGCACAGAACTTTGTGCGTGATTGGATGGATCAAGATTTAGGGGTGGAATTTGCATTAGCAGGGCAACCGAAATTCAATCAAGAAATCTTTGATGAGATTGCCAATAAGATTGGGCTCGCCTTAACGATTATTATTGTAACAACCTTTATTATTTTAATGTTTGCCTTTAAATCTATTTTAATTCCGTTAAAGGCCATTATTATGAATGTCATTGGCTTAGGCTCAACGTTCGGTATTCTTGTGTACATTTTCCAATATGGGCATTTCGGTCTCCCGGAAGTGACGATTGCACTCATTATTCCGGTGATTGTATTCTGTCTTGTATTTGGCTTAAGCATGGACTATGAGGTCTTCTTAATTTCTCGTATACAAGAAGAATACGAGAAAGGCGCTGAAAATACAAAAGCGACAATCGACGGGCTCGTTTCTACATCCAAAATTATTACATCCGCTGCACTCATTATGATTGTCATTACAGGTGCTTTTGCCTTTACGGATGTAATGCCTGTGAAGCAAATTGGGATTGGCATTGCAATTGCGGTTGCGATTGATGCGACAATTATTCGTTTAATGCTCGTTCCAAGCTTAATGAAATTATTCGGCGACTGGAACTGGTGGTTACCATTTGTCAAAAGAAAATCAAAGCAATAAGAAAAGCGCAAGCGCCTACTCTAGCCCCGACATGCGTTGGAGATAGGCTCACAGTGTGCTTGCACACGAAGAGACTTTCGAAACGTCACGAGGGGATGGGCGCTGGAGCTAGACACGCTTTCAATTTGAAACAGTTTATACTTTCTTATCTAAGAACAAAAGCGCTAAAGCACCTGCTAATCCCCGACACGCGCTAGAGGGGATGGTGCTTTCGCCTAGACGTAGATGCTCTTTTCAACAATCGTTATCCACAATGCGGCATTTTATCATTTCCTTAACAAAGAAAAAACGCACTTTCGCTCACTGGCGATCGTGCGTTTTTATTAGTCAAAAAGTTGACCATACCAAGCTTTTGCAGCTTGTACTTCAGGCATTGTTAGTTGATGCCCATAGTCAAACCATGCTACTTCTACAAGAGCACCTGCATTTACTAATAATTGCTCTAGCTCTTCTGATTCTTGCGGTGGACACATGAAATCATTTGTTCCTGCGCCAATCCATACATTTACATCTTGTAAATTTGGCATCGTTGCTTCACGGTCAGGTACCATTGGATGATGTAAAATGGCTCCTGCTAAACTATGTTGATGGCGGAATAATAAATTCCCTGCAATATTAGCACCATTGGAATACCCAATAGCTACAATTTTCGATGCATCAAAGCCATACTGAACACTCGCTGATTTGACAAAATCATATAGCTCATCTGTACGGAAACGAAGATCTTCCATATCAAACACACCTTCAGCAATACGGCGGAAAAAGCGTGGCATGCCATTTTCTACTACTTGACCGCGCACACTTAAAACATTCGCCTCTGCATCAATCTCTTTTGCCAGTCCAAGTAAAGCGTGCTCTGTCCCACCTGTCCCGTGCAGTAATAGTAACGTAATGTCCTTTGTCCCTTGTTCAAAAATATGTTGCATGTCCTCACGCCCCTATAATTATCTCGAATTTGAGATAATTATAGACTCATACGTCGAATTAGTCAAAGGAGCGGATTGCTCATCTACTTCTTCTGTTTCAGGTACCCCTCTATTATTTGGATCAATCCCACCATTGTTGCGACCATATTTGGACGGATCATACGTATTATAGAAAATGGTAATCACAATGACGGCAAAAATAGATGCTATAATGATTGACCCGATGACAATAAAAGCAAACTTTTTACCATTTGACGTTCTCTCTTCCATCATCATTTCCCCCTTTTACTTCACTGGGCGAAAGCCTTCCTCGCGTAAATATTCCACCGCTGCCTCACGCGTACCAAATGCTTCCTCTAAATTATCGTTATGATATACATTCCACGAACGATTTTCATACACTAGTTCAAGCTCTGTACGGCTGCGGTCTACCCATACTTCAATAATTGGTTCATCATCAAAATCCTCTGATAAATATTCAATCGCATCTGCAATAATCGTTCGCAGTGCTTCTTCCGAATAATCACGAATATTAACAAGACCTTTATCATTCGCTTCTTTTTCATATTTTAATAAGTCGCCAATGAATACAAAACCATTCCCATTTGGATGTAATTTTTCAATCACAATCGTCTTTTCGTATAAACTTTCTTCAAAATGATAATTAATACGTTTTAATGAAATTTCCTTCTTTTTTAACTGTGTGAACTCTTCGATAATCGCTTGCTTTTGTTCAAATGTAAGCATAAAAATCTCCTTTTAATTTCTTTCGCCCACTAGTATAACATACAGAAAAGAGAAGTAGCCTGGCTACATACTTCTCTCACATCTCAATGACGCCACCTATAGAGGGGGGGGACTTCTACTAAAAGAAGCTATACCGTTTTCGTTGCGGCTTCTTTAATTTTTTTACGCTCCTCATATATATTAACAACAATTACTTTTAATACGGCATATGTCGGAATCGCAATCAAAATCCCGATAAACCCTGCAATATTCCCTGCTGCTAATACAATGGAAATAACCGTTAATGGATGGATATCTAATGATTTTCCCATAATGTTTGGTGTGATTAAGTTGCTTTCAACTTGTTGCGCTACTAAGGTAATCACCAGTACCCAAATGACTAAAACGGGATCCTGTAAAATCGCTACAACGACAGCTGGTACAAGGGATACCCACGGGCCAATAAACGGAATCATATTCATAAAGAAGGCAAAGATTGAAAGTAGCAGTGCATACTCTAACTTAATGATTAAATACCCGATAAGCATCATGATGGCCAGTATCGAGCTAATAATGACTTGTCCTTGTACATAGTTACGAAGCACACGATCAATATCCTCTAACGTCTCCTTTACCCACGTACGGCGTTCACCGGTAAATATTTTATAAATATTTGGCGCGAACTTTTCATGATCCTTTAACATAAAAATGAAAAAGAATGGGACGAGAATAAGTGTAAACGTCGCTGACACGGCACCGCTAATAACGCTGACAAGCCACGTACTACTTTTCACGGCAATCTCCTGAATCGAATTCGAAATAGAGTCAACAAACTCTCCTACTTGTGGCGGTAAATTATCTCTATTATTAATAATGTAATCTGTTGTTTCCTGAATATTCGTGGCGATCATTGGTGCATTTTTCACCAAATTATTCACTTGAGTAGCAATTGGATTGCCAATCATTAATAAAATCCCTGTTACTACGCCTGCTAGTAAAATAATGATTGTACTAATACTTGCCCATCTCGGTAAGCCGCGCTTTTCTAACAAACGCTGAAGCGGCTCTGTAACATAATACAATACGCCTCCTAATAACAATGGAATAAAAATCGTTTTTAAAATGATAACGAATGGACTAAAGATCCCTTGAATCTCTATAAAATATTTAATAATTAAAAGACCAATTAAAATGCCGACTCCTACTTGAAACCATAGTTTCTTTGTCATTATTTACCTCCTTCTTATTGATACTCTCTAAACTCAACTATGTATTTGAAAGACATGAACCTAGCTATTACGAGATGGTAAAATTGTCACCTTCCTACAAAATACCTTGTTCCTTCTTACATACGTGATGAAACGATAGAATGTTTCACTCTATAATCATTCAATATTATTAATGGCTCTTCGCCAAAACGTGTACTTGACCGTACATTCCGTTACGGGCGGACGCTTTCCGCGGGCGAGGTCGAGCCTCCTCGTCGCTCATTCTTCGGTGCTCCTGCCGCTCCGCTTTCGTCGCAAATAAATTTCCTGCGGGGTCTCGGGCCAACATGATGTTGGTCACAAAGGCGTTGTCACAGGACGTGACGGTTTTAGCCTTTGTTCTTCTATCGCTTTTCCCGCTGGACTCGCCACCCTTCACTCCATGTAATTTTGGAATTCTACATTTTTTAATCAAGAACATATTTCGGAACCTTATTAATTATACTTTATTTTACTGACCAAAAAGAAGACTTATAAAAGAGACTATCACCAAAGAGTAGAGATGAACTAAAATGCTAGTGTTCATCACTTACATAGCTTTCACCATTGTTGCCTCTTTCAAACCCTATTTATTCGTTCACGTAGGACATACTTCGCTTTATAGGGATTCCTTTTTTAAAATAAAAGAATGAGCAGTAAGTAAAACGCCACCGCTCATCCTTCATTTTTATAACTTTGTATCATCAATGCTGTTTAAATACGCTTCAATTACACCCACTACGGATTGTACACAGCCCTCTTCAAATGGCGAGATTAACCCAGCCTCTTTGACTAAGCCTGTAAACGATTGTGAACCACCTAAGCTGCATAAATGGACATATTCCTTCCATGCTGCCTCAAAATCTTCACGTGAACGCTTCCAGAATTGGAATGCACAAATTTGCGCTAACGTATAGTCAATATAATAGAACGGACTTGCATAAATATGCCCTTGACGCTGCCAGAAGCCGCCTGACTCTAAATACTCCTGACCATCATAATCACGATGTGGCAAGTATTTTGCTTCGATTGCTTTCCAAGCTGCACGACGTTCTGCTGGTGTCATTTCTGGATTTTCATACACAACATGCTGGAACTCATCAACGGCTACACCATATGGTAAGAAAATCAGCCCTCCACTTAAATGGGCAAATTTATATTTATCTGTATCCTCTTTAAAGAACAACTCCATCCATGGCCATGTAAAAAATTCCATACTCATCGAATGAATTTCACAAGACTCGAAAGTTGGCCATAAATATTCTGGAATACCAATATTGCGACTGGCATACACTTGATAAGCATGGCCTGCTTCGTGTGTTAAGACATCGATATCGCCTGATGTACCATTAAAGTTAGAAAAGATAAATGGCGAATCATAGTTTTCAATAAACGTACAATAACCACCAGATTCCTTGCCCTTCTTCGCCACTAAATCCATTAGCTCACGATCTAACATATAGTTGAAGAACTCCCCCGTTTCTGGTGATAATTCTTCGTACATCTTTTTACCATTTGCTACAATCCACTCAGCATCGCCTTTTTGTGTCGCATTCCCTGATAAAAACTTGAATCCTTCATCGTAGTATCTTAAATCTTCTACTCCAATGCGCTTTGCTTGGCGCTCGTACAACTTTGTAACAAGCGGTACGATATATTCACGTACTTGCTCGCGGAATTTTGCAACCATCTGTGCATCATAATCTATGCGATTCATATGAATATAGCCAAGTTCTACATAGTTTTTATAACCAAGTGTTGTCGCGATTTCATGGCGAATTTTCACGAGCTGATCATATAAGTCATCAAATTTCTCTCCATTTTGTGCAAAAAAATGAGCTGATGCATCGCGTGCTGCTTTACGTACCGCACGATCTGTTGATTCACCATACGGGGCAAGCTGGGCTAGCGTTAATGTTTTGCCATCAAACTCAATTTGTGCAGAGGCTACGAGCTTGTTATATTCTGAGACTAATTTATTTTCCTTTTGCATCAATTCAATAATCGCTGGTGAAAAACCTTTAATTTGGTTATCTGCTAACGCAAATAATTGCGCTCCCCATTTTTGTTCTAATGCTGCGCGAAACGGTGAGTTGACAAGCGCTTTATAGTACTCCGTAATCACATCGTCCATTTCCGGCTCGATTTCATCTAAATAATCCCGCTCTTGTTGGTAATATTCATCCGTTGTATCAATAGATGCACGAATATATACAAGGTTCGCTTGTGTGGAAAAATCTTTGCGATATGCATTAATTTTTTCAATGACTTCGCTTTGTTCCTCCACTGTTGTCGCTTGTTTAAATTGTTCAATGTATGCATGTACCGCTAGCTTAATCGCCGGCATATGTGGACGCTTATACTCATAATCTGTAAATTTCATCGTATCCCTCCTAATTAATTCGAAATCCGAAATTTATAGTTTTATTATTTAGTATTTTTACTATAAATGCAAGAAAAAGAGTGCAGATATCCTATCTACACTCTCAAAGAAATCGTATCATTTCTCTATTCTACCCATTAATAAGCAAGCATTTATCGAATCGTGAATTTATTAACGGATTCTTGTAACCCTTGAATTTCGTTTGATAAATCATTCGAAGAGTTTGTCACCATTTGCACTGCTTTTTGCTGTTCATCTACAGACGCCGTTACTTCCTCCGTCATACTTGCGTTCGTTTCACTAATCATCGCAATTCGCTCAATAGAGGCAAGCATCGTATTTTTCGAGTTATTTAGTAACTGTACGCTTGTAGATACTTCTTCAATGGAACGAATAATCGTTTCAACTGCATTGCCAATGTCTTCGAAAGATTGTTCCGTCGTTTCCACTGACTCATGCTGCCCTTGAACAATCGCATACGTTTTAGACATCTCATTCGTTACTAATTTGGTCTCTACTTCAATCCCTCTGAGCGTATTTCGCACTAAATCGGTTGCTTGGCTTGTTTGGTCAGCTAATTTTCGCACTTCTTGGGCGACTACAGCAAAACCTTTTCCATGTTCGCCCGCACGTGCTGCCTCAATCGAAGCATTTAAAGCTAATAAGTTCGTTTGGTCTGAAATTTCATTAATTGTATTCACAATCCCCTCGATGTCACGAACTTTCCCAATTAAACTATCTAATACATCTTGCATAGATGTAATGAGCTCATAAGATTCTGTAGAGCGCTCTTTTAATATTGTTAAATTATCTAGACCTTCCGCATTCGACTTCCGCATCTTTTCAGATGAGTGTAGCATCAATTCATTTTTCTCATGTAATTGCTCAATTTCTTGTGCAAAACTTAACGTGATTTGGTTTGTTTCATCCGCATCTGCCGCTTGTTGTGAAGCACCTTTCGCTACTTCTGTTGCCGCTTTGACAATGTCTTCTCCAAATGCTGTTGTTTCCTCTGCAACGGCAGTTAAATTAGTCGATGTATTTTGAATTTCCCCAATCGTATGCTCAACATCGGAAATAAGTACCTTTAGCTGACTCACCATTTCATTGAACCCTTTGTTTAATACACCGACCTCATCATGTCGTTCTGTACTGTCTAACTCGACCGTTAAATTCCCTTTCGCTACTTGTCCAACACGTTTTGATAGCTTCATAAGCGGGAAAGCTAAATGACGAGAGAATAAAATGGCCGCTACTCCTCCTAGGACAGTTGAAATAACCAATGTAATGAGTATGACCTTTAATAACGCGTTAGCTGGTGCATTGAAGTCCTGTAAATACGTTCCTGAGGCAATAATCCAGTTCCAATCTTCTTCTAACTTTGAGTAAATTAGTTTTGGTGCCACTTCAGTTTTTCCTGGCAACTCAAATTCATAATACGTAAAGCCTCCACCCGCTACAGCTTGTTCCTTTACTTCACGTATAAAGTGCTGACCTGAGCTATCTTGGTCATTCCATAAATTATCGCCTTCCCGTGTAGGGTGACCAATTAACGTCCCTTGGCGATTGATAATATATATATAGCCATTCTCTCCTAAATCAGAAGGGTTCGCTAATTGTCTTTTTCCATCTGGTCCTTTTTCACCTATCAGCGCAGCCTTTACTTGTTCCTGTGCCTCTTGTACCGTAATCGCTCCGCTGTCTACCGCTACCTGCGCTTGATCCATTAATTGTAGTGCAGATTCTACACTATTTTTAATTACTGTTTCCCCTAGCTGATCAAGCCCCTGTTGCGCTTCCATGTAACTAACAAAACCAATGATTGAACTAGGTAGTAAGAATAATAAAAATGAAAAAATCAATAATTTTCCACGAATTGTACGTAAAACACTCATTTCATCACCACTTTTCTATTTTTCCCAAATCCCCCGTTATCTTTATTATTACATAAAAATGTAATTAAACAATTAAATTCCGACAATTTTTCTACAAAAATCAAAAAATATTTAAAATCATCAAAATAAAAAGTGTGGCACCTAATGATCAATAGGTACCACACTTCCTTTTATTTTATAACACGCGTGTTGATTTACCTTTTATGTGAATGGGCTCCTTGGATACGTTGATTTCCGCTACGGCTGACTCACTTTCCGCTCCAATCAACAAGCAAGTCCCTTTTATCAACCATTCCACTAAAATATCACGCTTATTATTTCGTAATATTTGTATAATCAACACCTCTGATTTTATAACTTAAATTTTTCAATCTCACGTACAACTTCTTCAGATGTTTCGTCCAAACGAACAACTACTTGATTTAAACGGTCTATCATTTCTACTTGTCTATCGGTAGAACCCACTACATTTCTCGCTTGTGCCGTTGCCTGTGTCATTAATGTATTCATTTGCTCTGTTGAGGCAAGTACTTGCTCAGCACTTGCTGACATTTGTTGAATTACGGCTGAATCATCATGAATTTGTTCATTTACATATTCCACTGCTTGCAAAATTTCTTGTAGTTTGTCCCCAATTAATGCAACTGCAGCGCTACCACCTTTTACATCTTCCGTACTAGAAGCCATTTCAGATAATGCTCGCTCTGTAATGACAAGAAAACTTTGTAAGTGTTGATGGATATCTTCGGCTGAATGACGAGATAGTTCAGCTAATTTACGTACTTCATCTGCTACAACAGCAAAACCTTTTCCAGCCTCACCTGCCCTCGCTGCTTCAATTGCGGCATTTAATGCTAGTAAGTTTGTTTGGTCCGCAATATTTGTAATCACGCTTATCATTTCTTCAATAGAAGCAAACTTTTCACCCATTTCACGCACATGATCCGACGTTTGAATAACCGATTTTTCTACGTTTTGAATTTGTACCACAACTTTTTGTGAATCAGCAACACTTGACTCTACTAAAGTTGTCATACTACTTGAAGATTCCGCAATTTCATTCGTCGAATCTGCTAAGCGTTGAATCCCTAATGCCATTTCATTCATTGCCAGTACAATTTCACCATTATTTGTCTTTTGTTGTTCACTGCTCGCTGAAATATCCACAATATTTTTCGTAATGATGGCATTTGAATCATTTACTTGAACCGTTGTATCATTAATATCATGAACTGCTGTCTCTAAATTATTTGTTTTTTCACGAATAGCCTTGAATGTCACTTTTAATGTTGAGAGCATGTTAGAAAATGCCTGTGTAAACTGTGTAATTTCATTATTAGCTGTTTTTTTAATATTTGCTACTATATCATTTGCGCCTTTAAAGTCGCCTTCTTCTAATAAAGTAGACGCTGTTACTAACTTGTTTAACGGTCTTAATGACTTCGTAATATAGTAGAATAGTAAACCAAGTGCAACTAAAATAAGCAATGCAAACACGCCGACCATGCTCGGTAAAATACTTTTTGTAATGCTACTTGTAATACCTGCCACATAAGATGCATCGATATCCACACCTAAAAATGCAATGACTTCTCCTGCATTATTTTTAATAGGGATAAACCCTGAAATATATTCACCATAATCACCCGCTAATAAATCGGAATAATAATGACCATCTTGCAACACTTTCTCGATATGTTCATATGTGGTAGAACTCGAAATATCGCCGAGAGCCGCTGCCCCTTCCGTGTCATCCACTGGCATACCGTCCACTAAAAACGCTACACCTTCTCCTGGTTGCGGTACGGAGTATGTATACGCATAAAGTACACCATTCATTTCACGTAATTCATTTAACTGCTCACGCAATTCCCAATACACTTCATTTTCTGCTGGATTTTTTATGAATTCATCATATTTAACTATATCGATATAGTTTAATATATTTTCTGCAATGGTAATTGTCTGTTCACCAACTGTTGCTTGTACAGATTGTTTGGACGTATAAATCATTAAAAATGCGTTCAAACCAAGCAATACCACAAATATCATACTAGCTATTAATATAATTCGACTAGCGAGACGTCCCTGCTTTTTCATAAATACCCTCCTCCTTCCATTATTTTATTAGCATTCTGCTATAATAAAATGAATTGTGCAACTTTCTTGCTTATACTTTAGTATGGTAATCAAAGAACTTAGTTAGAAAAACAATACTCACATCAAAATAGTGTAGAGTGTATCCCTTTGTTTATAAAGATGAAAAAGTCACCCTTGCTTCTCCTAAAAAAAGACTTTTATCATTTCTCAATGATAAAAGTCCCTTTTTTATACACTATTCACCTAAATCAGCATTGTGATATACGCGTTGCACGTCTTCTAAGTCTTCTAACGCATCAATCATTTTTTCGAACTTCGCTAAATCATCACCGGTTAATGCTACTTCTGTCATTGGAAGCATCGTTAACTCAGCTACTGCAAACTCCTCAATACCCGCTGCTTTAAACGCTTCTTGTGTCACATGGAATTGATCTGGCTCTGTATAGACAATGATTGTCCCTTCTTCATCCAGAATATCACGTGCATCTAAGTCCGCTTCCATTAAGATTTCAAGCACTTCATCCTCAGATTTACCTTCAATACCAAATACAGCTGTTGCTTGGAACATATGTGCAGCGGATCCACTTACACCCATGTTACCGCCGTTTTTACCGAATGCCGCACGTACTTCTGATGCTGTACGGTTGACATTGTTTGTTAACGCATCCACGATGACCATTGTACCGCCGACACCGAAGCCTTCGTAACGTAACTCGTCGAAGCTTTCTTCGCCGCCACCCTTCGCTTTATCGATCGCTTTTTCAATAATGTGTTTTGGTACTGAATATGTTTTCGCACGCTCTAAAACAGTTTTTAACGCACGGTTTGATTCTGGATTTGGCTCACCTGACTTTGCAGCTACATAAATTTCACGACCAAATTTCGCATAAACACGACTGTTAGCAGCGTCTTTACCAGCTTTTTTGTCCTTAATGTTATTCCATTTACGACCCATAGTTCCACTCTCTTTCAATTTATATAAAATGTAAATTGCCTTGTAACTTAATTATTATACAAAAAAAGTGGCGTATTATAAAGTGAACCTTCACACAATAGGGGCTCATCTTCTACCCTTCTATAGAGGCATACAGGCATCACCCCATCATTTGGCAATGCCTGTATGCCTAACTTCCCGCTGCTCCCTTTCCTTTATCACATTTCGAATCATTATGTAAAATTAATACTGTTCTTCAATTTTAAAAATAGAAGCTACTACAGAAAAATGAATCGTTTCATCTTTCAAAAATCTATTTCACCACAGATGTGTTGATTATACAAATACTAGTAGATTATGAACGTGCTTTTTAGTGAAATGATTAATAAAAAGGCGCTTGCTCGTTGATTAGAGCGGAGGTGACTCGACTCCAGCAGGAAAAGCACGAGCTGAAAATCCATTTCTTTCGGTACTTACCGAAAGAAATTAGTTGAAGCCGTGCCTGCGGAAAGCGAGTCAACCGTAGCGGAAATCAACGTATTCCAATGTTCTCTTTAACAATAAGAGGTAAATCAACACGCATGCTTTCACCAAAAGAAATCACTAAAATTCCACAAGAATAATAATAAAATGAAAGCAGCGCATGCGGGAGATATATACATTTCACAGTCCTGTAATGTCAAAAAAATAGCATTTAAACTTCACTAATCAACAGACGTAACATTATATAATAGTAAAATGGGGTTTAATCTCAAAATCGATTCTTAATTCAATAAGGTAGGCTCTAAAAACGTATCAAGGGCTGCGGTCATGTCCGTGGAAAGCGTCCGCTCGCAATGGAATGTGCGATCAAGTACATATTCGAGTTAAGAACTTATAAATAATAGACACAACTTATTCTATACTAACGGGAGTTTATGATGAAAAATAATGTTTGGTCTCGTTATGGAATTCTTTTAATAGGTAGTTTTTTCTTTTTATTAGCATTGCGTTTAATTTGGTTAGTTATTTTTTATCCAATACAAATAGAGGTCCCTGACAATACTTCCACAAGTATCGATTACTCTCTTATTGAAAATAATGAGCTACTTCACCTACAAGGTAGCAATGAGCAACCGATGCACATTTCATTGGATTCTTTTCCGGGCGAAGCAACACTTCTGTTCTATATTCCCAAAAGTGAATTTAAAACAGAAGTATTTGTGAATGATCAGCTTGTTAGTCAACCGTCCGAAAAATTTGGCACAACTTATAGTGCTTATTTAGCAGAAGTGACGCTTGATGAACCAAACTTTACATTAACTGTTTCATCCAACGAAAACCAACATACGCTATTGTTTCATAAGCCTATTATTATGAGTTCTGTACAAGGGTTAACAAATCGCATTAATTTGATTAATACATTAAATTTAATCATTTTAATTACGCTTTTACTCAATATTACTTATAGTCTCTTCATCTACTTATTTATTTATCGAAATCGTATCGTCTTAATCTATTCGATTATGTACATTTTTCCTTTTGCAGATGAAATCTACCGCTTTGTAAACAGTTTATGGGGTGACTTTTTACTTCCTTATTCATTAGAAGCAAAATTGACCTCTATTTTATATTTGTGTACCGCCTTTTGCATCGTTCGCTTTGCCCAATTATTACCGGCCCATACAACAAAATTAAAATATCAATCACTTATAAATGGGTTATTTAGTATATTTTTATTTATTTTGCTCGTGATACCACTTACTTATAAAGACTTCGTAGATTTTCTATTAATACCCTTTTATATTATATCGGTTTTATATACTTATAGAGCGGTTTGGCGTGTTACCGTGATTACCGTCAAAGAAACATACTTTTTACTCTTTGCTGGAATGGCTGCTTGTTCTGGTTTACTATGGCTAGTTATTAAATCTCTACTTCCTTATGAAATACCTTTTTATCCGTTTGATTATTTAAGTATAGAGATTGGCATTGCCTGCTTTTGGTTTTATCGATTTTTTATTACTAACGAACAAATCAAATTATATGCAGCTAAGTTACAGCAACGGGACCAAATGAAAGAAGATTTTCTACGCCAAAGTTCGGAACGTTTGTATAATCCGTTAAACTCACTTATTTTTGAGTTGGAAAATGATAAAGTCGATTTAGCAAAATTGAAAAGTATCGTACAAATGATGAATTTTTCACTCGGCCATTTATTCGATTATACGCAAATCCAAAATGAAACGATTCATATCGAAAAAAAATCGATTTCGGTTACGCCGTTACTTTCGTATTTATTAAGCTTATTGCAACCATTTGGCAAAGCGCATCATATTACGCTGACATTTAACAACCCTAACAAACTACTCTATGTTATGGGCGATGAGCAAAAGTTAAGTCAAGTATTCATCAATCTCCTTAACAATGTCTTGATAAAGCTAAAAAGTGGTAGTGAAATTACTATTGAAGTACAAGAGCAAGGAGACTATGTTTCCATTTGCATGTCAGGGATGTCTAGTGAAATTTTGAGTGAACTCGATCAATTAACGATCGAGGTATGTCAGCAGCTACTTGCGATGCAGCAAGGCGAACTTATTTTTAATCACTTGACGCTAGAAATTCGTTTATTAAAAAGTGTAGAAAAAGAACATTGGCATGTGGAGTTAGACCAATGGATTATGTCTGCTGAATATAAGGGGAAAATTCTTTTGTGGTCCGAAAATCATGCAGATAACGCGTTCCTCTTGGCGCTTCTATCTTCACAGCATTATCAACTTACTTTGGCCAATGAATCCGATTTTTGGACACATTTAAAAACGCTTCAGTATGATTTAGTCATAATTGATTCGATGGTTTCAGCACATTCATCATTAGAAATTATTAAAGAAGTTCGTCAAAATTTTTCATTTGTACAATTACCTATTTTATTCCTGACAGTACAGGCACATAATTTAGAACTATCTACCATATTCAAGTCTGGTGTGAATGATTATATTCCGAAACCCATTCAGCCTATTGAATTGCTATCACGTACCAAATCACTCATTACGATGAAACAAATGGTAGAAAACGAGCTTCATTTAGAATCAGAATTATTACGTGCACAAATTGAACCACACTTTTTATTTAATACATTAAATACCATTGCTTCATTAAGCACGATCGATCAAGATAAGATGGTTGATTTACTACACGAGTTTGGCAACTTCCTTTCTAGTTTATTTGATACGCGTATACAATCTCGTATGATACCGCTTTCCGATGAAATTGAGCTGGTCAAATCTTTTGCCTTTATCCAAGAGCAACGGTTTATGCCTAACTTAAAAATTGTCTGGGTACTGAACGATACACCCTATGATGCTATCAACATTCCCCCTTTTAGTTTGCAAACACTAGTTGAAAATGCAATCCGACATGGCGTGCATCCAAAGGGAAGTGAGGGAACCGTCACTATTAGTATGTGGAAAACAAAACAACAATTTTTCATTCGTGTAGCAGATGACGGTGTAGGCATACCGGCCGACAAACTAGCCAATATCATTGAAACGAGTAGTGGACTAGGGTTGCGAAATACACTCGAAAGACTCCGACATAATTTAAACGCTACACTGCAAATCGACAGCACGGAAGGACTCGGGACAATCTGTACAATCAGCATTCCCCTTCACTATGAACAACATGATTGAAACGTTTCTATATGAAAGAAACGCTAGTATTAGCCGAAGCTTTGAAACGGGATGGACGGAACAACAAAAGAAAAGCGCTGGCGCTACGTACTACTCAAACTACTAACATTTATACTTTCTTACTTTTACAAAAAAGATGGTGCCCCCAAAAAGACACCATCATCGAAATTGAAACGTACTCTATAATCTAACCTCATCATAAGATAGATGGTTAAAATGACACTAAGTGAAGTGGTGGCTCATCCCCCACTTCACTTTTTACTCTACTGCTTGAAACTTTTCTTTTAAAATGTAATATGATTCTTTCAGACGCTCTTTACTCTCAGGTAATGACCAAGTAGACCATTTATAGCGAGAAATAGCGTTATCGGGCAGCGTAGCAACCTTTTTGCCGTTTTCTATGAGCATCATCCCAATACCAATCCCGTCCAAAATCTCATATGTCATCTTCTCATTTGTGTAAAAATCGCTCCAAGCTTCCATCCTTGATGGATCTGTCATATTCAACAGTAACCATGGAATACGGATTTCGACAACCCCATCTTCTTCATTAATTTGATAATCAGCTAATGAATCATATTCATCACTTGCTGGGTTGGCATTACCTCGACGAAGTACACCTGTTTCATAATTTTCAAGTGGGAATGTTTTGTTTAAAACCGGAACTGTTAATTGCTTATTTAATACATACATTATGTTGTTAAACTGACCGCTATTTTTTATAGTGTTCCTCTTAAACTCAATCATCCCCAATTTATGGCCATATTGATATTGATATATATCATAATAGGCATCTACTTTTATACGACTATTCTGGTCATCTTTTAACTCTACTAGGAAGTCCGCTTCAACAGGCAATTCTATCCCGTTATAAGATGTGTTTCCTTGGTTCGCAACCGTATCAAAATAAATAATAGGATAGCGGCTACTGTTAAACGTCGGATGATCCATATCAAAGCGAATGTATAAATAACGCTCATCATAGTCTACATACATTTTCTCAAGCTTTTCCCCGTTATCATAGAAAGGCTGAACCCCGAACCAATCAGATGTATCACCATCTACTTTTCGCTTCAACGTATCAAAGCTTAAAATACCAAATTGCTGTTCATTCGTTTGAGCATTAGACCAGTAAGGACGTTGATCAGGGTTATCTAAGTCCATCGTATTCCATGTTCTTTTAAACCATTCGTCTTGCCAAGTAAATACTAAGCCCCCTAGCATTCCTTCATGTAAAATATCTTCAAATAGACGCACTAATATTTCACCTTGTTCATCTTCTGCGATAAAGCCTTGATTCCAGCCATTTACATTTTTATGTGTTAAGCCGCGCGATGCCGGAATACCGAACTCCGAAATTAACACAGGTATCCGATGTGCTGCATGTAAATCTTCTAAATATGCAGCATAGTTATTCTTATCTCCACGATGATCAATATAATTAGCGTATTTAGGCGTATAATTTAAGAAATCTGGATAATACGGATATACGTGATATGCCGCAAACTGCCCAACTGCTTCTGTTTCGTTTTTTACGTAAATGACATTCGGATTTACCGATGCGTAATCTTCTTGTTCGCTCGGCTCATAAGGATGATCCAGCAGGTCTGTCGTTACCCAGTTTGTAAAACTAAATGGACGAATCCAGCCGTATGTTTCTGCCTCATACTGCGCCGTAAATTCAAATTGTTCGGCTAACCAAATTTCGAACGGAGCTGCATCTTTTGTCGAGAAGAATTGACCATTATATTGACTTTTGTCTACATGCTTTTGATTTGTTCCTTCAACTGTATACGGGTACCATTCAATGCCAAGCATCCACCCAATTACATACTGGGAAATATCCGCTGAATACGTACCATATGCATGTCCTGGTCGTTGTTCAATCACTGTATTTCCATGAATGACATCCACAATACGTTTTATTTCTGCTTGAAAATTGTCAGTCGGTTCCCCATAAACATCGAGCGCCTCTTCAAGTGGTTCTTCATCAATCCATACACCATGGAGTACATAAATAGGATTCTCGTGTGTTTCATTATATTCTTTTAACGCATTGTAGAAGCCTGGTGGATGTAATGTATACACACGGACAGTATTAGCGCCCATTTCACCAATGTATTCAAACCAACGCGCATACTCTTCTTCTGTAATACCTGCCTCACCTGGGAATGTTCCGGGATGCGCCATGCCAATATTGAAACCTTTAATCGTAATTGGCTTCCATTTCCCATTCACCAACACTTCATATTGGTCACGAATAATACGTGCATTATAAGATAAGTTGTTTACCTTTACAGGCTCAACTGATACTGGCACTTCCACGACTCGTTCACTATGTTTCGTTTCGTGAATAATTCCTTCTAGCATGGCGTAATAATTATGCCAATAAAATTTATCGTTCGAGATGAATTTCTGTAGTGCAATATACCCTTTAAAATAAGGAATACCGCTACTTAAATCTTTTTCTGAGAAGTTTCCAGCTAGATAATAAAGGTTACTTGCCTCATATTGTTTAGATGTCGCCGCAACAAATGAGATCGGAATATTATTTTGCTCCAGTAAAGCTTGCTGTTCTAGCGTTAAGTCCAAATCAAAGTATGCTAGCACCTCTGCATCTATACTTTGTGAAATATCCATCCAACCACTAAATATCTCCGATGTGCTAAAACCAAATAATTTTTCGCCAACAGACGTTGTTTTTACCCTTACCTCTAAATCGTCTTCTAGTACAATTGCTTTCTCTTCACCCTCATGATAAAGCACTAGACCACTTCCAGTATAGGGCTCCTTTGTGAATTCGAGAGCATCTCCTAAATCCTCAAAGTATTTTGCTACCCAACCACTATAAGAAATCCCTAATGCACTCGCTAACTCTTTCTGCACGCTCTCACTCGTATTAATATTAAAGCTATTTTGCTCAACGACAAGCGTAGCCGGTGTTTTTTGTTTTAAGCGTGTTTCAATATTGCGCCAAGCATTATTTGATAAACCACTGTAAAGGGTACGCGTTGAATCTTGATCGCCCCATGCTAAATCTTTCTCTTTAATACCATACGTATTCGATAAATAGATCATGTCATATGTATCGTAACGCATTGGGAAATCGTTAAACGTGATATCTTCCTTATGTGTAGAAACAGATACTCCGTAATAATGTGCAGATGCATCATAAGCTTCTTCACTATCACTTGTTATTTTCGTAATATTTAACACTTCCGTAATCCCTGCGCGCTCTTTTAATTGTTCATCATTTGAACTAACATCTAAAATCGCAACATTTAATACAGTAGATGGCTCAAAAAATCGCCAAACCCAAGGGATTGACAGTAACAATAAACCCACTACTACACCTATTATTTTTTTCATCGTGTCCTCCTTTAAAATAGGCTTTCTAAAAACATTTCAGCCCCAAATAGATCAATTTCAATTATATAAATACCTAAAAAACAAATATGTAAAAGAACTTTTAACAATGAGAAGAAAATAACAATGATGACCCTAATTCTAACGGGACTAGCTTTTACTTTTCTTTCTTTATCTTACATAATAACGCCCTCCTACAATATCCTTAAATTTTATTACATATTTTTCGAGTCATATCCTACATCATTCCCTCCAAAAATTGCACCACTATTCAAATTACTGCTTAGTGGCATTATTCATTAGGTTACTAGCTTATTATGACTAGCACTACTTAAATTCTTCTTATTTTTTGAGTTCAAGCATTCATAAAATAGGGGATTTTTTTATGAAGCTCATAACCTCACATTTAATATATAAATTCCAATTAAAAATTTATTGACAAAAAATGCTATTGATTATAAATTTTCTCTCACTCTAAATGTAACAACAAAATTAAATATTTGTATATTTTAATGTTAAATACATCATTAAATGATAAATTTAATATAAATATATCTAACTCTTTTTAAAAAAAACATTTTTTACATGCATATATTCAATCATTAATAAAATACAATGATTTTAAGTGTTATTTAAGCACTTTCGTGCAATATATTACTTACTTGACTAATCTAACCTTTTAGGAAGTGTATACTTTCATATGAAAAAATTATTTTTTATTGGGATTATCATCATTTTATTTTTCTCACCTAGAATCTACTGGCAATTTAAAACGTCCTATCCACTGGATATAACGATTATCGATAAAACTGTACCCGTAGATGATTACCGTGAACATCTAGGGTTATTTTGGGTACTTACGAACGAAAAAGTTACCAAAACAGATGGTGAACTTTATACCATCACCAAAGATTATTTTGGCTATGATCCAAAATATAATGAACCTATGAATGAATATAATGTCAATCGGGAGGTCGACTTAATTTATATTGCCGATACGTATGGTGTATATACAGACGATTTAGAAGAAGTTGTTGATGGAGATCGTTCTCGAAAAATATACGGTGGTATGGAGGTAAGTGAATGGGAAGCCATTTTGCGTAGTAAAGGGGAAAATACAACTCTTATTGCTGAATATAACTCATTTGCAACACCGACTGAAGAACATCCTCGTTCATTGATGGAGGAAACATTAAGCGTTGATTGGAGCGGGTGGTCTGGGCGCTACTTTGATGACTTAACAAGTGACGAAGTACCTCAATGGCTGATTACAAACTACGAAAACCAATATCAAAGAGAATGGCCATTTAAAGGAGCTGGACTTGCCTTTGTGCATATTACAGACAAAGTCATTGTACTAGATCAATCACAATTAGAGGAGAAAGTATTGTTTACATTAACAGCTGAAGGGAAAGAAAAATTCCCTACTGCTCACAATACTGATTATCCATACTGGTTTGATATTTTAACACCATTGAATGATGCAGTTGTTTATGCGGAATATGACTTACATTTATCAAATATGGCACTGGAAGAACTAAAGCAGGCAGGCATTCCAACAACATTTCCTGCTATTATTCACAACAAAGAAAATCATACGTATTACTTTGCCGGAGATTATGCGGACTATACGAAAGATAACTTAATGAAATGGCAACGAAGTGACTTCTTAATGAATATTTTTTCGAATGACACATCGAATTTCTTCTGGACTGCTTACGTACCTATAATGCGCGTCATTTTAGAAGACGTAAAAGCCTTGCCCAACATTAATAGAATTGAAAGGAGATAATGGTTTTGGATAACTCACCTATACTAATAAATGATTATCATGAAACAACGGAGTACGAAAAGCTATGTATGTTATTTCAAATGCAACAAGCATACGTAGACCGAACAAAAATCACCTTTTCTATTCTCTTACTACGTTGGCACCCTACTTGTAAATTCCCTAATATGACACAAGTAGAACAGTATCAGTTACTGTATGATTATGTATCAAAGCAGATACGAAATTCTGATAAAGTTTTTAAAGATACTGAAGGCGAGTCCGTTATTATTATGCTTGCATTTAGTGGCAATCAAGAAGCCAAACATTTCTTAAATCGCTTGTTTAAAAGCGCAAAAGATTATTTAGGGGACATATGTGAAGATGTCATACCAGGCTTTCTTGCTACGATTAGTGAAATTGCAAACTGCCGTTATACGTTAGATGAAATTTTACTAACAAATACTCAGTATGTAGATAAAATAAGCAATCAACAAATAAACACCATATTATCGATTAATGATTTTTCACAATTTGAAACCGAACACATTAAAGTAAGCATCATTGAAGAAAACCCAATTACTGTATCAATCTTGTCGAACTTACTTCATAAGATGAACATTTCAAATTTCGACTTACAAATTCAAACATTTACAGATGGCTATCAATTTTTACAGTCCGATTGGTATAAATCAGGTCATACCCATATCGTCTTAGTAAATGACATTTTACCGCGTAAAAATGGCATCGAAATTATGAACTACTTGCGCAGCCTACCAAATGACGAGAAATATATTATTATGCTTATGTCAAAACGTGACTCTGAAGATGCGATTATATACGCATTTGACAATGGAGCAGACGCTTACTTTAGTCTCCCATTTAATTTACGATTAGTTGAAACGCAAATTAAAAACATATTAAGAAGGCTACGCTAATGATTACTAATAGTACACTCCTTTATGCACTAGTCATCATCTCTATATTGCTTTTACTAATTAGTTGCATGTTCCTATACTTAGTTGTCATGCGGATGCGCCAAACCTATCGTGAAAAAATGATTAATGCTTACATTAAAGAGCACAAAGACAATTGGTATCGCTACTTAGTACTTGGTCAAGATATTGAGCTTTTCTCAAAATCACACGCCATTGATTCATATACGAAAGAAGCCATTGACCGGATATTTATAAACTATGTTACGACCATTAATAACGAAGATATTATAGAGCGTATTTCATATTTTTCTTATTTAAATTTCCAAAAATACTACCGAAACATGTTACAACACCGAAATTGGGGAGTACGTATGAACGGTTTATATCGTACCCTTGATTTTCGCCTTACATTTTTAGTTCCTGATGTAGAACATCTCTTAAAAAATAAAAAATACTCAACAGAAGAAGAATATTTACTCATGTTGCGTATCGTCGCTATTTATAATAAAAACTTGTTTTTAGCACACTTTTACAAACCCGCATATCCATTTAAAGAATTCGAGTATAAAACGATACTCTCTCATTTAGATGACCATTATATTGAGACATTCATTGCGTCATTTGATACATTATCACCGTATCTACAACTTTCACTGTTAGACTACTTGAGCTTTGATTCGAAAATGGATATTTCTTATTTGGCATTTTACGAAAAGTTATTATCCCATTATGAAAATGAAATTCGTATTCGTGCATTAAAAGCGATTAGCCATTTCGGAATGATTTCTTCTATCCACCTTTATAAACCATTTATCCATTCACCCTATTGGGAAGAAAGGCTAATGCTTGCAAAATTACTTGTACATGCAGAAGAAAAAGATGCAAAACTAATATTTGAAAAACTACTTCAAGATGAATCATGGTGGGTACGTAAACAAGCGGCTGTTTCATTAAATAACTTACGCTATGGTGTTGATATATTGCAAAAAATAGCCGAGCAACAAGAAGACCGTTATGCAGCAGACATGGCGAAAGAGATTTTACAAGTGGGGTAATCATTATGGATATATCAACAGTTTTTATCTGGTTACATGAATTTTTCGGCTATTTTATTATGTTTTATATGGTACTCATTATCGCTATTTATTCGTCTATGCTCATTTTCGCATATATGCATATGAAGAAAAATTTACGCTTAGATAAGTTTGTCGATAATGACAAAAGTTTAAAAATGATTTATTCAAAACCTGTCTCAATCATTGTACCAGCCTATAATGAAGAGCTCGGGGTTGTAAATACGGTCCATTCACTATTAACATTACAATACCCACAATTTGAAATTATTGTTGTAAACGATGGTTCAAAAGATCAGACACTTCAAACCGTTATTGACCAATTTAAAATGAAGCCCGTACTCCGCACCATTAAACGTGAACTACCAACAAAGGAAGTACGTGGCGTGTATGAATCGGAAATACATCCAAACATTGTGTTAGTTGATAAAATCAATGGTGGTAAAGCAGATGCACTAAATGTTGGGATTAATATATCAAAATACCCTTACTTTTGTTCCATTGATGGGGATTCAATTTTAGCCAGCACTTCTTTATTACGTGTTATGCAGCCGATTGTATCTTCAAATGATGATGTCATCGCAGCAGGTGGTAGTGTTCGTATTGCTAACGGTGCAGATGTGCGAATGGGCACTGTTGTGAATTCTGTTGTACCAAGTAATCCTTTTGTTATTATGCAAATTATTGAATACTTACGTGCATTTTATATGGGGCGTATTGCGTTAAGTAAATTTAACCTCGTCCTCATTATTTCAGGGGCATTTAGTGTATTCTCAAAAAAATGGGTTGTGAAAGCTGGCGGTTACTCGGTTAACACGATCGGGGAAGATATGGAGCTTGTTGTAAAGTTGCACCGCTATATTATGGATAATAAGCTAAAGAAAAGAATCGAATTCGTCCCCGACCCTGTTTGTTGGACCGAAGCACCCGATAATATGCGCGACCTTCGTACACAGCGTCGACGCTGGCATCAAGGATTACTAGGGAGCTTAATGTTGCATAAAGTTATGACGTTTAATCCCAAGTACAAACAAATCGGTATGATATCATTCCCCTATTTTTGGCTCATTGAATTTTTTGGTCCAATCATTGAATTGTCAGGGTATATCTATATCATTATTTCTTTTATGGTTGGTAATCTTTATTTAGATTCCGCTATTATTTTAACGACCCTATTCCTTATTTACAGTTCTTTTTTATCCATGTTCGCCATTTTGCTAGAGGCATGGAGTATCAATACTTACCCGCGCATTCGAGATAGTATTAAGCTTATTTTCTTCTCATTAACAGAGACTTTTTGGTTCCGTCCTCTGACAATTCTTTTTCGTTTAGAGGGGATTATTTATTACATTCGCGGACGTGAAGATTGGGGACAATTACAAAGAAGAGGGCTATCAAAAGAACAAAAAAATACAGAAAAGGCGGCGTCTGAAAAGACATTTTGAGACACTACCTTTGTGGCGGGAATGATGGTATTTTGATACGACCACCGCAGGAGCAATATTTCTTAGTAGATATTGATCGAGAAGTGAAGGGATGTCCAGAGTAAAAACTGGGCATCCCTTTTCCTTATTCCAATCCATGTTCCTCCAAAATCCTCCCCAACAATACCTCGCAACCTTCCACACAAAGCTCATACGTTTCTTGGAAATTACCTGTATACCATGGATCGGGTACATCTTTTTTATGGGATGTCAAATCTAAAAAGCGGAATATTTTCGTATCTTCATATGCACGTAACATGTCACGAGTGTTTTCTACATTGCTCGCATCCATACAGACAATATACTCAAATTCTAAATCAGACGTTCTCAGTTGACGGGATACCATGCCACTTGTAGAAATACTCATTTCCTTTAATTTTTCACGTGTTCCTTTATGTGGTGGTTCTCCCGCATGCCAATTACTTGTCCCAGCAGAATCTACTTTAATTTGCAATGTTAAGCCTCGCTTTTCAACTAAGTCTCGCATCACAGCTTCTGCCATTGGGGAACGACAAATGTTCCCTAAACAAACAAATAGTACTCGAATCATTTCTATCCCTCCATCGATTCATACGAAAAACACCCTTCTATAAGAGAAGAGTGTCCTTCTTTATTTTTTCTGTTCCAGCTCTACTAGTAGGCGCTGAAATTCCTGTTCTAAAAAATGTGTGGCTTCGTCTCGTGCTTCCTTGCCACCTCCCACGGTAAATGGTTTACCGTAAATTAAATAACCTTTTTTTCGCTTCAATACACCACCGATATCTTTCGGTCCAATATACGCCGCGGGAACGATTTGTGATTTAGACAGTTGAGCAATTGTGATAGCACCTTGCTTTAAATCATTGCTCTCTGCACTACGTGTACCGCTCGGGAAAATACCCACAATTTTCCCCTCTTTAATCAGTTGACGTGGAACTTTAATGACGCTTGGCCCTGGATTATCACGGTCTACAGGAAATGCGTTAAGACGTTCGATTAACCACCCAAGTCCCTTTATTTCAAATAATTGTTTTTTCGCCATAAAATGAATTTCACGTGGATGGATCGATACGCCTAAATTTAAAATATCTACATACCCATTATGCGTACACGCGATTACAAAGCCACCATCCTTCGGCACATTTTCAAGCCCATATACTTTTGCTTTTGATCCGTTCACCGCTAAAAACATTTTGACAATATTCGCCGCTAATTTATACAATGCTCATTTCCTACCTTATCTACTTTAATAATTTCATTTTACTAAAAAAGCATGTTTGCCTCAATTAGTTATATTGCTTGGTAATTTCCTCAATTAATCCTGGAAGCCATTCCGCTAATTTGCTAAAAATAAAGCCCGCTTCTTCTGCTTTCGTTACTGTCATATACCAAGATGCTGGAATAGCATAGGGTGAACGAATTTCATCATTACCTACAAGAGCAATCTTCGCTGTTTTCCCCGTTGCCTGCTCCACAAGTATTATTAAATCCTTTAATGAAATTGTACCATGCGCTGCTGCATTAAATGGCCCTTCCACATCCGTTAACCCTGCCCACTGCAAAAATCGGCCCGCTTCTTCTGCTAAAATGAAGGACATTTCGGCGTCCATATTGATAAAACCAATTGGCTCTTCATTTGCTACATGTTTCACGTGAAAATGAAGGCGCTCCGTATAATCATCTACCCCCATAACAATCGGGAACCGCACAGCTACTACCGGGAATTGTGCATAGTTGAAAAATACAGCCTCTGCTTGACGCTTTCCTTCACCATATGAAAATTCTTCCGTTTCACCCATTTGAATATCGTAGGCATATGGATTAAAATCCTCTTCTGATTTTGCTAAGCCATCTGCTGCATATGTTGCAAGTGTTGAAGTAAATACAAGCTTGCCAATGTTACCATTAAAAATATCACAAAATGCTTTCGCTTCATTTGGCGAGTAGCAAATATTATCGTATACAATATCGTAATACTGACCTTCTACCGCTTTAGCAAATGCTTTAGTATCACGACGATCCACTATAATATGCTTTACCTTTTCTCCGAATGGATTGGCTAGTTGTCCACGTGTCACGATTGTGACGTCATGCCCTTCTGCTACTAACAATTCCACTAACTTACGCCCGAAAAAACGAGTTCCTCCCAACACTAAAATGCTCTTCATATAAATTTCTCTTCCCCCTATAAAACGACCTTCCCTATTTAGTATGCTACTTCTAACCTTTTTACGATTTATGAGTCAGTTTATCGTCTATTACTTCACACACCCAATTAAAATATTTAAATCAATCGTAATTTCTGTTATGACGATTTCAGCTTTATTTTCGATATGCCAGCCCATCGGTGTCATCTGTAATAACTTTGGCACTACATCTGCCGATAATGGCATCGTATACGTAAGGCGCTCTATCTCAACTGCGTCAAAGCTTTCCTTAAAACGCTCTACCGTTTGATTGTTTGTATAGTTTTCCTTTTCCGAATCAGCAAATGCTTGTTGGCGTAATTCCTTTAAATAGCCTTCCTGTGGCACGACTTTAATTACTTTTCCACCTGGCTTTAGGAGGCGCTTAAATTCATCATAATTCGCCGGCGACAAAATATTAAAAATCGTATCAAAACTTCCCTCGTGATAAGGGCTTTTTGCTAAATCGCCCACACACCAAATTGGTCCTACATGAAACTTTGCTGCGGCTAGGATACCCTCTTTGGCAATATCAATACCAACACCAATTGCCTCTGGTTTTTGCACCATAATACGTGCCAAATGTGACCCTTCTCCACAGCCTGTATCTAAAAAATGTGTACCAACTGCAAGTATTGCTAATCGCTCTTGTAATGGATTATATAAGCCGCTTGAAATAATATCGTGACGTGCTTCAAATAGCTCTCTCGAGTACATCGACTGTATAGGCTTCGTCATAAAGTTAATGTACCCCTGTTTGGCTACATCAAATGAATGATTACTCGGACAAATCACTTTTCCGTTTTCTTCAATGGTTACGGATTGTGTACAAATAGGACAAATAAAAATCTCTTGATTTACCTGCATGTTTTGAATGCATACTGCTTTTTTGGATAACATCATTTACTCCTCCAATACTAGTATGTATCATAACACGAAAGAGCTACTCCGTAAGTTTTCACTTACAGCGTAGCCCTTCTTTATTCTAAATATTTCACCTGTAACTCTGCACGTGCTTCTTTTGAAATGCTAAATTGATCTTGTAAGAAATCGGCTTCTGATTCATAGCGTTTATCAATTTCATGGAATACGGCATTTAAATATTTTTCGTTTGCCGACATGACCTCATAAAATGTGGTTAAATCCGCATCTGGATAAGCCGTTTTTAATTTTTGCGCCATTTTTGTAACCAATGGTGTTAACAAGCGATTTGTTAGTAAATACTCTTGCATAATTGTTTCACGTGGCACATCTAATAGCATTAAAATGAGCGTGCCACCAATACCGGTACGGTCTTTCCCAACTGCACAATGGTGTAATAAACCTAAATTATTTTCATTTTTCACCAATTGCATTAAACGCTGAAACGAAGGGTTATTAAATGGCATTTGAGCATAGAATTTTGTAAATTGATCTACATTTACTTGCTTATAAAAATCGAAATTAACGCTTCCGTCTTTAGTAGCACCCGGCATTTTAAATGAGGACGCGCCTTTTGCTGGTATACGAATATTTTGTATTCCTTCCATTACAGGCGTTGGATTATGTGTTGCCTCATGGTCATCACGATAATCAAAAATTGTTTTAATACCAAGCCTTTTCAACATTTGTTGATCTTGTAAGGTTAATTTCGCTAGATTGGCCGAGCGGAAAAATAAATTCCTTTTTACTAATTTTCCGCTATTTGTTTTATAGCCACCCATATCTCGGAAGTTTAAAACGCCTTCCAACGCAATGATTTGGTCCATACTTTGTGACATAAAACCACCTCCATCTATTAATAGCAAGACATTTCCTGGGGAATAATGTCGAAGTTTTAAGAAAGAATAACGGGTTTATATTCCGTTTCCCAGCGAATTTAGACAAAATATGAACTGTCTCCTACTCGTGGGCGTCTGCAAATACATTTTGAGATGCTACCTTTGCGACCATCGCGGTAGCAATCGTTCTCTTATCAAGTAGTGAAGGGGATGGTCAGAAAGCTTTTACTTTCTGGACATCCCCCTCCTTCAAAAATTAGTAAGCTGTCCAACCAGCATCTGCTGTTACAACTGTACCATTTACAAATGATGCATCGTCTGAAGCTAAAAATAATGCCACGCCAGCAATATCTTCTGGCTCTCCATTACGTGGATTAAATGTTGCACCAGCCATCGCCTTGTTTAATCCTTCTTGATTTGGATTTCTAAATGATGCACCAATGTTTGTATTCACACCACCCGGAGCGATGGCATTGCAACGAATCCCTTTATCTGCATACTGGAATCCTGTGTTTTTTGTTAAACCTACTACCGCATGCTTAGCTGCTGTATACGCAGCACCCGCACGTGAACCATATAAACCGCCCACTGAAGCGATATTTACAATGACACCTGCACCTTGTTCTAAGAAAATTGGCATTGCTTGACGTGTCGTACGCATAATGCCTGTTACGTTAACAGCAAACACTTTCTCCCAAAGCTCGTCTGTTACATCACCAACCGGAGCAAAATTATCCATAATACCCGCATTATTCACTAAAATATCTAACGTTCCATACGTATTTAGTGCTGCTTTAATCAGCTTATATACGTCACCTTCGTTTGATACATCTACTTCCACTGCGGTTGCTGTGCCACCAAATTTCGTAATTTCTGCCACGGTTGCACCTGCACCTTCTAACGTTAAATCGGAAACAACGACTTTTGCTCCCTCTTTTGCATAAAGAATTGCGATTGCCTTGCCCATTCCTGAAGCAGCACCTGTAACGACTGCCACCTTGTCTTGAAGTCTCATCGATAAAACCTCCTTGAAAGTGTATTCCTGTTACAGTTTTAATATTCGACTTTGCTTCACGTTTCCCTGCTTCAGTTCACCACAAGTTTAGGCTGCTTTTTGATTAATAACACAAACAGGCTCGCAAAACCGCAGAACCCCCCTGCTAATAAAAAGGCCCACATATACGAGCCAAACACATTATAAATGACACCACCTGAATAAGCCGCCACGCCCGCTCCTACTTGATGTGCGGCAACCATCCAACCGTACATCATAGCACTCTTTTGAATACCAAATCGCTGACGTGTTAAACCAACTGTTGGTGGAACCGTGGCAATCCAATCGAGCCCATAAAAAATAGCAAATACCATGAGCCAACCGTACGAGCCTGATTCCAATGCGAATGGTAAAAACAATAAAGATACACCGCGCAAAATATAGTACCAAAATAACAACCACCGATTATCGAAACGATCTGATAACCACCCTGACAACGTCGTACCAATCAAATCAAAAATCCCCATAAACGAAAGCATCGCAGCTGCTGTTACAACAGGAATCCCAAAACTAATACAATAAGAAATAAAATGCGTGCCAATTAAGCCGCTTGTTGATAAACCACAAATAAAAAAGCTACCTGCTAATAACCAAAACTCTTTTACACGTAGCCCCTCAAGTAACGCTGCAATGGCTACTGCAAATGGATTACCTGATGAATGGACTACTTCTTGCTCCATTTCCTCTTGCCCGT
Source organism: Lysinibacillus sp. LZ02 (assembly GCF_050613145.1). Classification (GTDB taxonomy): domain Bacteria; phylum Bacillota; class Bacilli; order Bacillales_A; family Planococcaceae; genus Lysinibacillus_B. The sequence continues at coordinate 3,935,290 of NZ_CP192507.1, forward strand.
ATGGTGGAAGATTCATATCACGCGGGTAGTTCCGCATTAAGAGCGCCATAATCCCTAACATGACGATACTTAATATAAAAATTAATAAAATAGCCGCTTGCCATGAATGTTTCTCAACAAGCGCCGCTAGTACCGGTAATAAGATAAGCTGTCCTGTTGCCGTTGCTGCCGTTAACATACCCACGGCTAAACCACGGCGCTTTACAAACCAGCGATTGGCTACTTGTGTACTTAATACTGTTAAAAAAAGACCTGACCCAATGCCAATGACAACGCCCCAAATCAAAATTAATTGCCATTCGCTCTTCATTACAAATGTTAATGCAAGCCCGATTGCTAACAATGTCATCGAGCCCATCATCATACGTTTCAATCCAAACTTTTCAACAAAAGCTGCCATAAAAGGCCCTGAAAAGCCATATAAAAATAAACTTACCGCAAAGGCAAACGATATCGCTGGACGATCCCAACCAAAATCCGTCTCAAATGGATCCATAAAAACACCAGAAGAAGACCGAATAATGCCTGCTACAATGATAGCTAAAAACGTAACAGCTAATATAATCCAACTATAATGAACTCTTCTCATACAACTCCCCCTAATAAAGCTATTGTACTAGATGGGATATTTGAAAATATATCATTTTTCCAAAAATAAAAGCCGGCCATACATATGCCGACTTTACTTAATACTTTAATTTTTGACGCGTGACTGCTACTAAAATCAATGCGGGAACCGTACATATTAACATGCCTAAAAAAGCAGCGCCCGGTTCGATTTCGTATAAATAACCACCTAAAAATGTAAGCAATGCCACACTTAAACTCATAGCAAATGCGGAATACATGCCTTGTGCTGTTGGAATTTGCGAAGCTTTTAATTTACTCGAAATGTATTGAATAAACGCGTAATGCGCAAAACCAAACGATACAGCATGTAATGCTTGTACTAAAATGAACACCCATACATTTGGGAATAGGAAAATAGCAACCCAGCGTATTGTCGAGCCAATTGCGGCTAACCCAAATAAGGTAGATGGGCGGAATTCTGAAAAAAGAGCATCTGCCTTTAAAAAGAAACCAATTTCAATAATGACCGCTACATTTAAAATGAGCCCGATATAAAAACTATTAATGCCTAAGTCATCTAAAAAAATATAACCGTAATTATAGTAAGAAGCATGTGCACCTTGTAGCAAAATCGATACCACTAATACAATCCCAAAGCTACCGGATGTGAATAATTCTTTTAACGAAACTCCTTCGTTTGTTTCCTTACGTTTGGGCTTGTCACTCAGCTTTGCAGGTGCGGCAATCCATTGTGACGCCACCATCATCAGCAGTCCCGCAATCATAATCCATAATACAGAACCAATCCCGAATAGCTCTGTTACACCACCAACAAAGACTAACGCAATCGTATAGCCAAGCGAGCCATACGAACGACTTTTGCCGTAGTGAATCTTTTCTGTCCGTATTAATACCGATGCACTACTTTCCATCCCTGGCATTAAGTTCGGATAAATCGCACTAAATAAGACCGTAATGACAAAAAGCGCTGTATACGATTCAAAAGGGATATAAAATAGCATTGTAACAAGTGCAGCAATTGCCATCCCGCGCATCACGACACTAATCGCATACAGTTTTGTCGCTATTGGGAATACAATGAGCATCGAAAGTGAGCGAGCGATCATCCCAGCCCCCATAATAATACTTGCTGCCGGGACCGATAACCCTTTATCTGTAATTAACCATCCTGTCCAATATGGTAAAAACACACCCCATGTAAAGAAGAATGTGAAATAGTTTAACGACAGCCATCTTTGACTATTCATGCATGAAACTCCTTGTTGTATAAACTTGCTTTATTTTAGCATAAGGTCTATGAAAACGACAGTTCACCCCATAATAGAGAAAATGAAACAAAAAAGAGAGGTAACATCCCCTCTTAGTTAATTTCTTAATTTGTCGCTGCTTGCTTTGTAGGCTGTTTAGTCGGCTGTTGTGTAAAGCTCATCAATCCTTCTAGTGCATGATACACTTTATCGATTTCTTCCTTCGATAATACTTCGCCACCAATTTGTTTTGTCCATGCCTTTAGCTCACACATTTTTATTACTTCTACATTTGGCGAATACGTTTCAATTTTTTGGAACGAACACGCATCTGAGAACACTGAAACAGAGCTATATACATCTTCATTCACATCTGGTAGTAAATCTCGTAATGTGTCAATAATACGATGACTGACCATAATCGGGTTCGTAAAAGGCTCTTGCTTATCACCATGTTTTACTTGTACCCATTCTACTTGATGTTCATCACCTGTAATCCAACCTGTTTTATGTACACTATCTATCACATAAATACCGGATTCGTGTACGAAAATGGCATCGACCGGATACGTCGAATTATTCACTGGTAACTGAACATCGATTAACACTTTATGCTCTCCAGGTACTCGATCTAATTGTGTCATAAGTTTATACAACTGGCCTTTTTTAGCATGTAACACGATATCAAAAAATGAATAACCTGTTAATTGACCGAATGCCGTTCCGTCGTGCTTATATACAAGTACAGCTACTGTTATGATTAGTGCGACTATAATGAGCGTAATTCCAATCACCATATCCCCTGCTCCTTACCGAGTATTTTTCCATTTTATTTTAACAAATCTAGTAAAGGCTGACTATGCAACAGAAGACACGAATGTAAAGTTATTACATTCTGTTTTACGGTTAAAAAACACAAATGTAAACTTTATCATATTCTTCAAATTACATGAACACTTCCGACATATGTAGCATTCATTTACTCCATTTATTTAAAATCAATTATTTTCATACGTGCGTTAATTTACCTTTTATTATTAAATAGAACATTAGAATACGTTGATTTCCGCTACGGTAGACTCGCTTTCCGCAGGCACGGCTTCAACTAATTTATTTCGGCTATTGCCGAAATAAATGGATTTTCAGCTCGTACTTTTCCTGCAGGAGTCGAGTCGCCTCCGCTCCAATCAACGAGCAAGTGCCCTTTATCAACCATTCCACTAAAAAATCACGCTAATTTTAATGTCCTCCTAGCGTGAAATAGCGAAATCCATATACAACTTAATTTAAAATAAGTGTCAAATCAGGACCATTTACCTAAATAGCACTTATCCTCATTTAAGCTGTATCTCAAAATCGACTACTGCTCAAGGAAAAATCAGGTTGTCTCCCTTTCTTACATGAACCATCCTTACGCATAAGGGTGATTTTTGTGTGTATCCGGGTTTTTTACGCGGGTTTCTTATGATTTTACGCGGGTTTGGGGCGGTTTTACGCGGGTTCGAAGCTCTTTTACGCGACTTCGCTATTTTAGTTGGCTAAACAAATGCCGAATATGCCCCTCTAGCCCACTTCACCGAAAGACCGCTTCTTGTCTTGGGATTGTACCTAATAAGGACTTCGGATGGACAAATACAACCGACCGTTCCATTGATAATACATCGCCGATTAAAAACTGGAGTGACCGTTGATGTCGTTTCACTTGTGAAATGGGGTTGCGGAATACATCGACCTCGCCGTTTTCTCGCGTGCGAATCATTTGATCCCGCTCGACATCAGTAGCAATTGTGCCGATGATATTTTTAAGTGCAAAATGCCGTGATAAAAAAAGCGCCCTCTCTAGCCCCGACATGCGTTGGAGATAGGCTCACACGAAGAGACTTTCGAAACGTCACGAGGGGCTAGGCGCTTGTGCTAGACACGCTTTCAATTTGAAAAAGTTTATACTTTCTTATCTTTAAACAAAAGACTACCCATTAAAGAGTAGTCACGCCTTCTACCATCAATAATTTTTTCTTCATGCCAAGTCCTGCCCTAAAGCCTGTTAGTGTTCCATTTTTCCCAATAACACGATGGCATGGAATAACAATCATCACCGGGTTAGCTCCAATTGCTGTACCAACTGCCCGTACCGCTTTTGGATTATGAATCGCAGCGGCAATATCGCTATAACATTGAACTGCCCCAAACGGAATAGCTTGTAGCGCTTGCCATACTTGCTGTTGGAAAACTGTCCCTTCTAAATCGAGTGCGAAATCAAATGTGACACGTTCTCCATCAAAGTATTCCTGAAATTGTTTCATATAAGGAGCTAGCTTCTGTGCATTTTGTTCTAGTTCCTCGCCTTTTCTTCGCTTCTTTGCCCACTCTACCAATTCCTGTTCATCGCGGTTTTCAGAGCCTGTAAAGCAAAGCCCTTTTTCAGTTGCTGCCACCGTGAACTGCCAATCAACATGCTGAAATACTGTCCAATAAATCACGTAAATCCCCCTCTTTGTTGAAACTTTTCATACGCTTTTCCGTATAAGTAAGTAACATTATATCGAAGGGAATGGACTTCATGTTCAAAAAGATTATTAAAAGTATATTACACTCTGCTACAAGTTCACGCCGTTATTCTTCCAGTAGCCGTCGTCGCTATTCCAGCCGTCAGAATTACTACGGTCATAAGCACTATAAACGGAGTTACCGCCGTTCTTCTCGTAGCTTCTTCAGCTCAAGAAGCTTTTTCAGTAGCTGATGATTTCATTATTCAAAGAAAATAAATATGAACGCCTTTTAGAGCAGTTCATTCATGCCCATACAAACTATCATATGATGAATCAAATCGGAGAAGGCTCCTACGGTATCGCCTACTTGCTGATCCATAACGAAACGGGCGAAAAAGCCGTACTAAAGCGCTTAAAATCAAAGCACCGCCATACAACTAATCAACAAAAGTTTTTACAAGAAGTCACATTTTTAAAAAGGCTCGCCACTTTACCTGTACCAAAAGTATTCACAGAGGGTTTCATTGAGGAATTACCGTTTTATATAATGGAACATATTGAAGGGGATACTTTTGAACGTGCGATTTTCGAACGGAACGAGCGCTTCTCTGTAGCAGATGCATTAACTAAAACAGAAGAATTGCTTACTATTCTAATCCGTATGCATGAACAAGGCATTGTGCATAGAGACTTGCGTATGCCAAATATTATTTTAAAAAATAACCAACTTACTATTATCGATTTTGGTCTTGCAACAACGATTGACCCTACTATTTGTGTCAATACAATCGATAATCCTAAAAAAGCCGCAAGCCCACTCAGTGATTTATATGCAGTTGGACACTTTATGCTCTTTCTTTTGTACTCGAGCTACAATCCTACATCAAAGAAAAGCCGGTCATGGCAAGAGGAATTAGAACTGCCGACTATACTGCAAAACTACATTGAACGACTATTGATGCTTCAATCACCGTTTTTAGATGCTAGCACAGCTAAACAAGCACTTCAAATCGTGAAGGAAGCTTCTTACAAGACATTTTGAGTCGCTTCTTTCGCGATGAAGATGGTAGCATGTTGAGGCGACCACCGTAGGGACAATATTTCGTAGTAGATATTAACCAAGAATTGAAGGGTGTCCAGAAAATTTCTGAACACCCCTATTCTTATGCTTGTTGCATTTCCTTCGTTGGTCCCATCACTGGTGGTACTGGTAATCCTGCTTGACGTAGTAACACCGTTATTTGACCGCGGTGATGTGTTTGATGATCAACTAACATACGTAGTAATTTACCACGCGGCATTGCTCCTCCGAAAGCCTGTACCTCTTCCTCCATTTGAGCATCTGTTAATGTTGCCGCTTCTTTGTTATAAGCTTCCATGACCGCCTCATACATTTCCACGATTTCTGCCATCGTCTCAGGCATCGGCATATCTGGCCCTGGTGCTGGAATTTGTAACTCAGCGAAGTGTCCAAAAGCACCTGCCACACTTACTAAATGCCATGATAGCCAACTCAGTGAGTTATGTCCTTCTACAATCAAAGCGTGCTTTTTATCATCTGTAATTGCTCGCATTACGCGAAGTGTTCCTTGTGCATTCATGCCCCAATCTTCTAAGAAATCTTGTGCTTTACGATACATCTCATTCTCCCCTTAGCATATACTGTTCAAGCGCCCGCCATGCCTCTACTTTTTGGTCAAACGTCTTGATATTACGTCCTGGTACAGGGCTTGTTGATGGCATTTTATAATACTCTTTCCCAACAAGCAATTCAAAGCCTAACTTCTTTTTAAAAACGTCATGTGCTTTTGTGCCATTAAAAAAGACCGCCTGAATTTGCGGGTAACGTTTAAAAAGAGCGACAAAGTCATTCGTGATTTCATTTTTAATATTGCTATCTAAACTACCGACTCTTTCACACGCTCGAATCACATCCCACAACCCGATGCCATGCTTCTTCACAAGGGCGAGGCGCTCTTCATATTGTTCTGGCACCATTGTACCCGTCAGCTCACTAATGATTCCCCAAAAGTGGTTACGTGGGTTGCCGTAATACTGCTGTTTTTCAAGCGATTGTACTCCCGGCATTGAACCAACAACCAACACTTTAGTTTGTTTATCTACAACTGGTAGTAAAATATTTTGAATCATACAGACGCCTCCTTCGCTTTATTATAGAACGGTTTTAGCCTAAAAAAACACCTCTCGCACCTAAATAGCACGAGAGGGTGTCTTTGCTTATAGGGACATATTTTATGATGTACTTCCCTCTATTTCTTCTTGCTGATTTGATGGCTGATTCATCGTACCACGGTTTCCTCTTGGACCACCAAAACCACCGCCTCCACCCGGCATCATCATTCCACTACTATTTTCCGTAATACCACTTTCATTTAAGTATGTCATTACTTGTGATGGTAATATGAACTCAACTGAGCCTGTCATGCCTACCATTGTACTTGCTTCTGAGTAGACGCCATTCTTTGCCTCACCTTTCACAGTTCCACCAAAGTTGACCGTGTAGCTTTCTTCTGGTGCTAAATCTGGTGTGCTAATCACAAGCGTCTGAAAAGCTTTTTCTGGTGCAACAGTAGCAATCACCTCTCCAGTAGCTGTCGTTATATTTACTATCGTGCCTGACTCCTGTACATTTGTAAATGTCATCATGAGTGCCTTTTGTGCGGATGTATCGGATAGCCCCATCGCCATCCCACTACTACCCGCTGCCATGAGGGTACCCCCTTCCACTGTAAATGTACCATCATAATCTAGTGCACCGTTGCCAGCGTTCGTTGGTCCATATACAACAACTGTACCAGCTGTCATTTTAATATTACCGTTCGAATCAAGTCCGTCCCCATCCGCATTTACATATACATAGCCGCCTTCAATTAATAACAGGCTCTCACTATCATTGGTTTCTTCTGTTTCGGTTGTTTGTGTCCTATCAAAATCAGATGAACCACCGTTAATATTAATACCGTCATCCGATGCTTGAACATAAATATCCCCATTCTTAATTGTCACATTTACCCCTTCAATTCCTTCATAACTTTTTTCAATACGAACTGTACCAGCTGTCATCACAACATCAGCATCCGCATGTATACCATCATCACCTGTATTGATTGTAAATTGTCCGCCATTGATTGTTACATGGCCATCACTATGCAGTGCATCTTCCTCGGAGTCGATTGTCAATGTACCGCTCTCTATTTGGATAAGCGTTGTAGCTTTTATACCCTTAGTGCTTATAGATTCATCATCTGATGTATTTTCTTCACCCTCATTAGTTACGTCAGGTGGTGTCATACCTTGACCGCCACTTGGTTCAAAGTCTTCTGGCATTTGATCTCCCTCTTCTTTAGTGGCTGTCTCTTCTCCTGTCTGGCTGTTCATGTTTGGCGGCGTCATGTTCTGACCACGCTGTCTATCTCCCATTTGTGGCACGCCACCTGATTTCATTTGGTCAAACATTGTTTCAATATCCTCTACTGTCAGATCATCGGGCAATTGGCTTTCATCAATATTTTCTAGCAATTCCTCTTTCGTCATTTCGCCTGCGATATACTGTTGGATTTGAGACATATCAAGACTCCCCATCATGCCACCTTGCATACTACCCGTCCTAAACTCTTGTCTCGTCTCCATTGTTTCTGGGCTACCACCTCCCGCTACAATGGAATATTGTCCATCCACAACAAGCACATCACGTTCAGACTGTACACCATCCAAACCGGCTGTTATTTGTAATGAACCACTTTGTAGTACAATATTCCCTTTTTCGGCATCCTCATCATTCGAGGATTTCATGCCATCACCATTCGCCGTAACTTTAATATTTGCATCACGCATCGCAAATAAATCACGGCCAACAATTCCATCATCCTCTGCATTTATTTCGATATGCCCGCCTGTTACGATTAATTCATCACGCCCAACAATTCCGTCTTTATAATTGGCATTCACAATTAATTTTCCGTCACCGTTAATGGATAAATCATCTTTACTGAAGATTGCCCCTGAAGGCTCGTCTTCTTTTGTAGCGAAGACATATTCCTTCGCATCGGTTACTACATTTTCTGTTCCTGCTTCAAGAGAAATAACAGTTTGGTCTGCTTGTTTTACATAAATCGCAGCACTTGTTGATGATGTAATAGAAGTACCATTTAGTATGAGGCGTACAGTGCCATCATCCTCTGCATCAACGACAATTTGTCCATCATCAAGCGTTCCATCAATGATATACGTGCCAGTCGTACGAATTTCAATAACTCCATTTTCAATCACAACACCGCCTGGACCATCCGCTACAGCTGAAGCACCATTTAAATGAATTTTCGTAAAGCTACTCCCTTGCCATTCCGAGTAAAAATCGTCCTCTGAATAGGTCACATATTGGGCAACGAGTGCATCGGTGTCGACACTAATTTGTGTCTCCTGATGGCTACAAGCTCCTAGCATGACTCCGATTAGAATAAACGGTACTATATATTTTACTTTTCTCATAAAATCCCCCATTAAATAAAGGAGGTCTGTATAATCAGATCTCCTCCTTTTTTCTTAAGCCGTAAAGTTACCATCGTAGCTAAGCATGACTGAAGAAGATACACCAGCTACTTTTGAAATGTTTGATACAAGTTGGGCATCATTTTCTTTCATACGTACTTCGTATGTCACTTCGATTTCATAATCTTGCACAATTGTCTTAGACTTCAGCATATATTTTTTTGTACTGTTTATTAGAATGCGCTCAATTTCTGTGTTCGTTGATTCATCCTCAAATTTCACAACGAGTAAATACGGATTTTCCACAACGATTTTGTTCTGGAATAACATAATGACCAGTCCAATAATGATTGAGCCAATCCCTACTAACGGAATAAAACCAGCACCGCAAAGAATACCCGCTGCTACTGACCAGAATAAGAAAATTAAGTCCATTGGGTCCTTAATGGGCGTACGGAAACGAACAATCGATAATGCACCAACCATACCAAGTGATAACAAGACGTTTTGACTAATCCCCATAATGACGAGTGCCGTTGTTAATGTCATCACCATGAGTGAAATATTAAATGAATGTGAATAAATAACCCCATTAAATGTTTTCTTGTATACCCAATAAATAAATAATCCAATTAAAAATGCGGCAACCATACCGATTAACGAATCTGTTAATGAAAATGATGATGTTTTTTCAAGAAAACTTGATTTGAAAATATCATCAAATGTTGCTGCTGTAGTTAATAATGTCAACACAATCATTTCCTCCTATATATTTAACCGTACATACGGCTTAATTGATATTTTGAATAGGCTTCTTGTTTTGTATTAATGCCCTGTAGCATCATTTTAATAATATCTGGTAAATACTCATCATACTTTACCTCTAAAATGACTTCGCTCGGTTCTAATACATCGACCATTGGTAAGTTCGCATTGAACATATCTGTATTACGAAGACTCGACTTTACTTTACTGTCAAATGTTACACGGACATTCCCGTATAAATAGATGTACGCTTCACGTTCATAATCAACAACCGTTGTTGGCTTTAGCCCGTAATACCTCATTTCATAAAATAAATCACGTATCAGTTCACGCTCGTCTTGCTCCATCCAGTCAATATCCCCAACACGCATACATTCAAACTCACGTGCTGTCATTTTACATTTTGACTTGAATGTTAAATTGTTGCGCTTTGATTTGCGCTCTAAATGAACGACAGCTGCGCTTTTCCCATAAATGCGCACGCGATATTTATCTCGATTTAAAAAACCTTCTTTTTTTTCATTCATGACTTTGTTATCGCAATTGTCAAAGTAACAGGAACGAATGAGATAACGCCCGTCCCGTCCAGCATGCGGGTCAAGCTTCATTACATGGCACAATTTATTGCGAAGTAGCATGTAGTCCATATACGTAATGCCATGCTTTAACTCTTTACGCCCATTTGGATTGAATGACGTATGAATCGGCATTGTTCTTCCTCCTTCTTTTATATTTATCTGGTCATGCATTAAGTGGTGTCTTGCTTACAATGCACACTTTACACCTGAAATGTGTCAGGCATATGTTCAAGTAAATTTTTATAAAGAATTTTTAAATTGGATGTAAAAAGCACGTAGGAAACGTTATAAACTAACGCTTCTACGTGCTTTTATGCTAACTCTATTTTATTTTTGCGATACACTTGCACTTTGGAATGTGGCCATATCCTTCATCATCACATTGGCTGCTTTAACAATTGGATACGCAATGGCTGCCCCTGTTCCTTCACCAAGACGTAAATCAAGCTGGACGAGTGGCTGTTTATTCAGATGCTTTGCTGCAATTTCATGCCCAATCTCAACTGAATTATGCGATAAAATCATATAGTTTACAGCACCTGGCGCTAGTAGCTCCGCTAGACAAGCAGAAACCGTACAAATAAAGCCATCTAGTAAAATCGGGGTACGCATTTCTGCCGCACCAATCATAGCACCTGTCATACCTGCTATATCAAGACCACCCATTTTAGATAGTAAATCAATGGCATCATCTTTCTTCGGTTTATGTAACGCAATAGCCTCACGACAAACCTCTGCTTTGCGATTCAATTGCTCATCATTAATACCTGAACCGCGACCAACAACTGTCTCTGGATCAATATCAAGAATGGCTGCTAAAATGGCACTGCTTGGTGTCGTGTTACCAATACCTAACTCTCCAACAATGATACAGCCCGCACCTTCACGAATAGCCTGCTGTGCTGCATCGTACCCAACTTTAATCGCTTGCCATGCCTCTTCTTCTGTCATCGCACGCTCTTTTAAAAAGTTAGCAGTTCCAGATGGACGGACTTTCTTGTTAATGACCTTCTCATTTGGTACAGGGCGTAAAATACCTAAGTCATAGACAGCCAGTGGTGCACCAATCATACGACTAAACACACTAATTCCCGCACCACCTTCCACCATATTCATCGCCATCTCATACGTTACTTCTTGTGGAGAAGCGGATACATTCTCTTCCACAATGCCATGATCTGCACAAAATACGAGAGAAGCAGGTGCAATATCAGGTTTTATTTCCCCCGTCATGCCTGCAAGTTCAATCGATACTTCCTCTAAGCGCCCTAAACTTCCCGGTGGCTTCGTTAGCGAATCGATATACTGACGTGCCTGCTCCATTTTTTCTTCATACAGTGATGGAATTGAAAAATTTAACATTGGTGAAAAACCCCTTTATGAACCGAATTTTCACTAAATATACCACAAAATTTATGATTATTTCGTCATTTAAGTAAATCACAAAAAATTACTCCAAAGAATAGAAAATGTCCGTGCAAATTTCCTTCGTACGTGTGATTTTTCTCACATCTAAAAATTTTCAAACATTTTATAATAGGCTTAAGATGAAAGGAGCGGATTTTCATGTTAAAAATAACTTATGTACTTGCCTCTTGTCTTGGCATTGGTGTTGCAATTGGTCTTGGTGTACTCATTAACCAAACTTTCATTCAAGTTTAATACCTCATATGAAAAAGGATTGGCCATTTATACTTCACCAATCCTTTTTATCTTGTCATTTTTTAATAGGCGAACAATATAAAAAATAATGGGCGGAAGGAAAGGAATACAAGAAATTATCGGTAAGGATAATGCCATGTTTTGCTCAACAATCGGAATTTGCCCGAGCAAAAGTCCCGCTCCAAGCCATAGTACAACCCATATCCCTCCACCAATACTGTTATAAGCTAAAAAAGGATACAGTGGATAGTTCGTATAGCCTGTCACAAATGGAATCGTCGTCCTCATAAGTGGAATAAAGCGCGAAAATAAGATCGCTCTATGTCCATAATTTTTAAAGAAGTCCTTTGCAGACTGCAATGTCGATTTCGGAATAACCCGCCATCTTCCTGTAACTCTCTGTCCAATTTTGCCGATGAAGTAATTTTGCATATCCCCAAGAACAGTTGCTGTAAATAATATGACGGCTAAAAACCATAAATTTAACTCTCCTAATGCGGCTAATGCACCACTAACAAATACAGTTGCATCTCCTGGTAAAAATGTAAGAACAACAAAAGCGGTTTTACAATAAATAATGAAGAACAATAGAATATACACAAGATACCCGTAATCCTCTAAAAAATGATGAATCGCAATGTCAATTTGCTTCATTTCCAATAAAAATGTGTGCATGCCATCACCTCCTCATTTTTAGTTACATTGTATAGCCGTGTCAAAAAACGGATTCAATTAAATTTGTCCTTATGGCGTTTTATGTCTAAAAGGGTAGGAAAAATGACAGCTAAAATGCAAAGGGGATAAATTTAACTTCTCCCAGCAAGCGGTACTTCCCTTCAACATATTCCAATCACTAGAAGTCTTTACCTATAGGAATAACAGCTCAGCAAGTTCCTATACATATATATGTGCATTTTAATGTTCCTGCATAACGATTGACTTTAAAAATCAGCCTCCATGTTGCAAGCTGATGGATATGGTAGTGTTTTGCTCATGCCGGTTGGTTTTGACCGGAGGGAGCGACTTTTTTTGCTCGGATACTTTAGCTTTTTGACCGTTCACTGTGGATTTTTGCTCGGATACGGCAGTGTTTTGCTCCCACCGGATGGTTTTGACCGGATAGAACGACTTTTTGCTCGGATACCGTAGCTTTTTGACCGTTCACTGTCGACAATTTTAAGATGGTTTATATAGAAATACACGTCTAGTCAATTATCAGCCAAAGGGGCAATTGCTTATCCTACCGTTCTACCCGTACAATAGAAGAAAACGAGGAGCCTGAGCAATGTTCAAATCTTTATTTAAACGAAAAGATAAAGTACTGAAACACCACATCGAATTTTGCATGTCAAACCTTTCATTTGGCAGTGCGGATGTATATGATGAGCTAATTCAACGTGAAAATGTTGTCATTGAAGAGTCTGGTTGTACATCAAATTGTGAAACATGCGATTCATGCTTATTTGCCGTTGTAAACAGTGAAGTGGTAACTGCGGAAACAGCAGACAAGCTATTACAACGAGTTGAAGAGAAGATGAAAGAAAATCCATTGATAGATTAAAAATAGCAGGAGCAAATGAGAATTTGCTTCTGCTATTTTATTTGCTAACAAAAACGTAAGCCGCCTATCAATTTTCACACTATTGACTTCTGTCTTATCCATGTTAAAATTAAGTTACGCTTTCGCGAGTTGAAGCGTTGAACTTTAAAGCATCAAAATATTATCGTAACAACTAGGAGCAGACATATGTTTTCTATTGAAGCAAAAACAAAGTCCTCTGTTTTAGAGGCATTTTTTATTGTATTAACTGTTATTGGCATGATTGCTATTGCAATTGGCAAGCTCGGTTCAACCCCTCATATTCCAATATTATTTGCTATTATCTTTTTAATTTTTTATGGGCTAATCAAACGTGTACCATTTAAAACGTTAGAAGAAAGCATGCTATCCGGTGCTAAGGCTGGTATGGGTGCCGTTTATATCTTTTTTTTAATTGGTATATTAGTTAGTAGTTGGATTGTAAGTGGGACCATTCCAACCCTTCTATATCTAGGCTTATCCATCGTAACGGCGAGCTTTTTTTATACGATTGTCTTTATTATGACAGCTATTATTGGCACAGCCATTGGTAGCTCACTTACAACGGTAGCAACAATTGGTGTCGCCTTTATGAGTATTGCCGGAGCCATCGATGCATCCCTGGCACTGACAGCCGGAGCGATCGTATCAGGTGCCTTTTTTGGTGATAAAATGTCGCCTTTATCGGACACGACAAACTTAGCTGCGAGCATCGTTGGCATCGATTTATTCGAGCATATTAAAAATATGAGCTGGACAACGGTTCCTGCATTTTTAATTAGTACGATATTATATTCTGTCTTATCCCCTTCTATTGAGACATTTGATGCTAGTACGATTGCATCTTACAAAGCAAGCTTACTAGAAACTAATTTCATTCACTGGTATGCCATTGTGCCACTTATTGTACTTATTGTTTGCACATTATTGAAGATGCCGGCCTTTTTAACACTGATCGTCAGCTCTCTTGTAGCACTTGTATTATCGACGTTCCATACGTCTTTATCCTTAACGGACTACTGTGCCATTTTATATAGTGGATTTGTTTCGGAAACAGGCGTAGAGGTGATTGATTCCCTGTTAACACGTGGCGGTATTAGTAGCATGTACTTTACCATCATACTGGTGCTTCTCAGTCTGAGTATGGGCGGTTTATTATTTGCACTTGGTGTTATTCAAACACTTCTTGAAAAAATCGAGAAGCTATTGAAATCAGTTGGTGCATTAATTACAGGCACAGCCTTGACAGCGATTGGCATTAATACCCTTGTTGGTGAACAATACTTATCTATCCTACTAACGGGTGAAGCATTTAAGCAAAAATATGATGAACAAGGCTTACATCCGAAAAATTTAAGCCGCGTGATGGAAGATGCAGGTACGGTCATTAACCCATTAGTACCTTGGAGTGTCTGCGGTTTATTTATCGTATCGATGCTAGATGTACCCGTCATGAGCTACTTGCCATTTGCCTTCTTTTGCTTACTAAGTCCTGTACTTACTATTTTATTCGGCTGGTTCAATATGACGATTACGAAAAAATAGCCTGCCATATAACTTATACTTTTCTATCCACCAAGACAATGAACCCGCTACTTTTATATAAAAGTAGCGGGTTCATTTTTGCGACTCAAGTAAATAGTGATTGGCATAACTAAAGGTAACGTCAGACCGCCCTTTTTCTTAAAAGATTTTAGTTTCATTGAATAAAACCAATCCCTTCTTACTTTTATGACATAATAATTTCCTCAATGGCTTGATTTAATTAGCCAAATCTCCCCTAATCTTTTCTTTTATAAGCGGTTTATTTATTTAGAGATTTGTCTATCCTCTTAATAGTCTAAAAAGCTTATTTAGGAGGTTTAGTAATGACAGACTTACCAAATAACAACACCTCCCACCCAGATTCTAAAAAAGTGCTTCTGCAGGCATCTCTTACTGAAAATATAAAAATCATCAAAAAAGACCTTGGCAATAGTAATGACATCATTATCCGTGAGATATTAGCGGGAAAATCAAAAAAACAGCTTATTTCCATTATCCATACTGACGGCCTAGCAAATGAAACACTCATAACCGATTCAATCTTGGAATCACTCATGCTAGATTTAAATGGCGATTTAGAAACCAAACCAACAGAAATTAATCAATATTTAAAGGATTATTGCTTAACGGTTAGTGATGTGAAGGATATTGTAGATTTTACAACATTGTATAGCGCTCTTTTAAATGGTGATACCATCATACTATTTGATGGATTAACAAAAGGCATTGCAGCGAGTACTAAAGGCGCGAAAGATCGGGCTGTTTCGGACCCTGCTACAGAATCCGTTATTAGGGGACCAAGAGAATCATTTACTGAAACGCTTCGTACAAACACAGCCTTAATTCGACGTAAAATTAAAAGCCCCAATCTTTGGATAGAATCTAGAGTGATTGGTGAAGAGACGAAAACTGATATTGCTGTCATGTATATAAATGGCATTGCCAACGACAAAATTGTTCAAGAAGTACTTGATCGTTTAGATCGCATTGAAATTGATGGCATTTTGGAGAGCCACTATATTGAAGACATGATTCGAGATTCAAAATCCAGTATATTTCCAACAGTTTATAATTCGGAACGTCCTGATGTGATAGCAGGGGAATTGTTGGAAGGAAGGATTGCTATTTTAGTAGATGGTACTCCCTTTGTTTTAATCGTCCCTGCTTTATTCGTCTCTTTTTTACAGTCAGCAGAGGATTATTACCACAATGCGATTGTTAGTTCCTTTATTCGGCTCGTCAGATTTTTCGGAATATGCATTTCCTTAGTTGCTCCATCTTTATATATTGCCATTACTACTTTTCATCAAGAAATGTTGCCAACACCATTGTTAATTAGTATTTATTCGCAACGAGAAGGTGTACCATTTCCGGCTTTTATAGAAGCGCTCATTATGGAAATTGCCTTTGAAATACTGAGAGAAGCTGGCATCCGTATGCCCAGAATGATCGGTCCTGCTATATCCATTGTTGGTACGTTAGTCATTGGTCAAGCTGCTGTTCAGGCTGGCATTATCTCTGCCGTAATGGTCATTATCGTTGCACTCACAGCGATTTGTAGCTTTCTTTTCCCCGCTTATGGACTGTCTAATGCGGTACGTGTGTTGCGTTTTCCATTAATGATACTATCAGGGATGTTTGGTCTAGTCGGGCTAATGGCGGGTGTTATGATGATCATTCTTCATCTATGTAGTTTGCGCTCTTTTGGTGTACCTTATATGAGTCCATTTGCTCCGTTAATTCTAAAAGGGCAAAAGGATGCTTTAATTTTGTTTCCACGTAATTCTTTGTTAACTCGCCCACGATTAATTAGTCAAAGGAATAATGTCAGAGGGCGGAAGCATCCGGATAAGACGAAAAGAAATGTACATTGAGTAAAAAGAGGGACTAGGATGAAAAAATTAATCACACTGATGTTACTAACAACAGTTGTTCTGCTATTAAGTGGTTGCTGGAGTAAACGAGAATTAAATGAGCTTGCCATTGCCGTTGCAATAGGTGTCGATAAAATAGACGACGAATATTCCATATCGATTCAAGTAGTCGACCCTAGCGAGCTTTCTACTAGTCAGTCTTCTAGCGGACGTACACCTGTCGTTACTTACCATTCAAAGGGAAAAACCTTATTTGAAGCGATTAGAAAAATAACGACACTCTCTCCTCGAAAACCTTATTTTGCTCATCTTCAAATACTTGTAGTTGGGGAGGATTTAGCGAGGGAAGGGCTGGGTTATACAATCGATTTTTTAGGGAGAGACAACGAGATTCGAAATGACTTTGATATTATTGTCGCTCAACAAACAACAGCCAAAGATGTATTAAATGTATTGACGCCCATTGAAAAAATACCTGCGAATAAAATGTTAAATTCCATTCGAATTTCACAAAACGCATGGGGATCGACACGACAAGTAGATGTTGATGCATTAATAAATAAGTTAAATAGCGATAATCAAAGTTATGTTTTGTCAAAAGTAGATATACATGGTGATCCACAATTAGGGATTGATCAAACAAATGTCAACAGAATTGAAACACCTGTCATATTACAATTTACAGGATTAGCCGTATTTAAACATGACAAGTTAATCGGTTATTTAAGTGAAGAGGAAAGCAGAAGCTATAATTTTTTAACTGATCAAATTGAAGGCACGATTGAAATCATATCCTGTCCGGAAGAAGGGAAGTTAACTACCGAAATAACAACTTCTAAAACGAAAACGAACGGAAAAATAGAAAATGGGGTTCCTAAAATAAGCGTTCAAATTGATGTTGAACAAAGTGTTGCTGAAGTACACTGTGATATTCATTTAAATGATGAACAAACCCTCCATACTATTAATGAAAAAACAGCCAATTTGATTAAAACCCGTATAGAACATTTACTTCATACCATTCAAAAAGAATATGAAGTAGACATTTTAGAGTATGGTGCGGCTATTCATCGTGCAAATGCTCGTGAATGGCATCATATTAAGGATGATTGGTCAACAATTTTTCCAGATTTACAAGTACATGTGGAGGTCAACGTCAATACAAGTGGTTTTGCTACTTTGCAAAACGCAAACGTAGAGGAACAAAAGGAGTAAGATGAAATGTTTATTACTTTAGGGATTTTAATTATTTCAGGTTTTATTATATATATGATTCTGCCTAAGCTACTCAAAGACGGGGATCGTAAAACTATTTGGGTCTTTTCTCTCTTACTGTTTATTGGAACTGCCTTAAATATGGCACTCAGTTTAAATGTCAAAATTCCTAGCCCTCTAGATGTCATTATAGTGATTTTTAAACCCATTAGTGAGTTTTTGAAGGTAGCTTTCTTGAAATAACAATATATTGCACTTCGCTATACAGGCTTTAAACTCATGATTTCAAATGAGCCTGTTTTAATGCGAATCATTAGTTAATAATGTTACATGAAAAAATTAAAGGGGTAAAATTATGGAAAAACAAGTGATTAGTTCACGTCAATTTACAATCATGGTCCTTTTCTATACTGTTGGTACAAGTATATTAATTATCCCTGCAAGCATAGCACTAGATGTACAACAAGATGCATGGATAGTAGCCCTACTAGGTACGATATTGAGTTTGTTATTGATCAAATTATTTATACTTTTAGGAAAGAAAATGCCTAACGCATCCTTTGTAGAAATGAATGAAAAAATACTAGGAAAATTTATAGGGAAGTTCGTTTCCATAGGTTTCATTATATTGACCTTACTCTCATCTGGTGAATTATTTTATTTTATAGGTATTTTTTTACAAACTGAAGTTATGATTGAGACACCAAGCGCTGCGTTTGCTACTCTTTTTAGCATCATTATTTTTTTCGCTGCTTATTTAGGAATAGAAGTGTTTGCACGTTCACTTGAAATACTATTCCCCTTTTTTATTATAATATTTATTACTTTTATTCTGTTTATTTCACCGCAAATCGACATTCATAATATTCAACCCGTGCTTGAGGTTTCACCTAAGCCACTTCTATATGATATTTTTTATTTTATGGGTTTGTTTTCATTCCCAGTAGTTGTGCTACTAATGATTTTTCCGTCTGCTGTCAATGTGCAAGAGTCTGCTCAAAAAGGATTTTATATCGGTACGATCGCTGGCGGTATCATATTAACGATTATTATAGCGCTATGCATTTTGATTTTAGGTCCAAACAATACATCGCTTCGGACTTTCCCTAGCTATGCATTAGCACAAAAAATTTCAGTAGGTAATTTTTTACAACGCATCGAAATTATCATGGCATTTATGTGGGCAATCACCATTTTTGTAAGAGCATTTATGTATTTTTATGCATCTGTAAAAGGGTTAGGGGAAATACTAAAAATCAAAGATCACCGCCCACTCATTTTACCGCTCGGGATGATTTCTATCGGACTTTCTCAAATTATTCATCCAACTATTGTTCATTCAAATCAATATAATAAAGAAACTTGGCCATTATACATCTCGATATTCGCTATTTTTATACCTTTACTATTGCTGGCTGTTGCAAAAATACGCAAAATGAAAAACCCCGACGCTAACAGCCATGAACCCTCCTCACCTAAATGACAGGAGCTCGACCACTCAATATAGGGCCATATAAAAACACCTCCAAAATGTAGTACGTCAAAATTGGAGATGTTTTTTGTATGAGTAAATCACCTATTCCCTTGGCATTCATCAAAAGGGCTCTTTACTCACTTCTGTAATAAATAAATTCAACTTATTATAGAATATCTCGCACTAGAAAAAAGATTGTAAGTCCTCTACCTTTTGCACAATATAAGTAGCATTCGCTGCCTGTAATTCTTCAAAAGAGCCATATCCATATGTTACACCAATAGAATCCATCGCGTTTTCAGCCGCGCCAATTAAATCATACTTCCGATCGCCAATCATAATAAAGTGAAACTTCAATCAGTGGGGTTTTCCTCATCCCCCACTGATTGAGAGAGGAACGCAAGCTAAGAACGCCACGTCGTGTGGCAACGCCTGCGTGACCAACGTCCTGTTGCCCTGAACCAATCGGGCTTTTACGGGCAGTTGATCTCCCACCTATGCTTCCCGATTTTCCTTAAGCCTTGAGGTGGGAGTCTTAATGCCCGTTAATGCGGGATAAATCCGCTATACCGGTATATACTATATTTTCGAACATCCCCTTCTCTGTGAAACGCTCTCGGTAATATGTAATCGCTTGTGCTATTTGTTCTTGATGAAAACCGTAAAACTCCTCAAAGGACACTTGCAATGGCGGACCAATAAAAAGCTCCAACTTGTTTAAATCAAGCTCTTCAATATTCATTTTCTGTAATGCATATTGGACAGATTTCGTAACGCCTATTTTTGGATCCGAAATCGTTCCGTCTAAATCAAACAAGATAACTTTATATTCCCTTTCCATTCTACAGACCTACCTTTTTTCTATCATAACTTCTCGTGCCATTATTACACCTGTTACACTGCCTAACACTATTACATGGAGCTACGTTATTAAATCCATTCGATAAAGCCTTCGTAATTAACCTTCAAGTGGCTCGATGTCCGTCCGCTCTTCGCTCTGTGCACATCCTTTAGATTTCAACCACGACTCCAGTAATTATTACAAAATAAGATAATATTTCATTTTATTGTAACATATATAACCAACACTAATGCCACGTTTAAGTCAACACCTCATTTCCATCCATTCGAATTACTTCCCAAACATAAAGAGAAAAAACATTCCGTTTTATATGTAAAACATGAAGATGTTACTAACAATGATTTACGCAAAAATGGGTAATTTAATGAAGAGGTCAAAGCACCTTTAAAATAAAGCAAAGGAGGTATGAATAATGGGCTCACTCTACAGAATTGCTTTAGTCATTGCGATTGTTGGTGCAGTTAACTGGGGGCTTATTGGTCTTTTCCAACTGGATTTAGTCGCTACAATATTTGGTGGTCCAAATTCAATCATTTCTAGACTAATCTATACAATTGTTGGGGTTAGTGGACTTATCTGTATACCACTTTTAAGCAAGCCTTTAGTCGAGGAGGAAGCTTCAACTTCGAATGCAAGTACTAGTCGACCAACATATCGAAACCCGAGCTACCAAACAGAATTTGGGAAAGAGGAAGACTTCTCTAATTCAAACAAGCCTAATGCGAACAACAAAAAGAAGAAGAATTCAAACTCTAATCAGTAACATTATGATTCATATTGGCGGACCTTTTTAAGGTTCGTCAATTTTTATAATTATACGAATACGAACCACGTTATATGAAGGACCAATACACCTACATACAACAAAAACAAGACCATTAGTAAAGCCAAATAACTCTTTTGAAACGCCACATGACTTGTTTTGTACACTACATTAGAAATAGCTATCAGGACAAGCGATAAAACGGTTTTTATACTTAAAAATAATAGCGGACTTTTTAACCAAATAAAGTCCATTATCGGATTTAACTCTTCAATTACACCATTTACTAAACCATAATGCGTAGCAAATCCGTCAACTATATTCAACATCGCCACTAACCAACTGACATATATCAATTTCACTTTATTTTTCATTATATTGTCCTACGCGTGTTTATTTACCTTTTATTGTTAAATAGAGCATTAGAATACGTTGATTTCCGCTACGGCTGACTCGCTTTCCGCAGGCACGGCTTCAACTAATTTCTTTCGGTAAGTACCGAAAGAAATGGATTTTCAGCTCGTGCTTTTCCTGCAGGAGTCGAGTCGCCTCCCCTCCAATCAACAAGCAAGTGCCTTTTATCAACCGTTTCACTAAAAAATCACGCTAATTACCTACCGATATTTGTATAATCAACACATCTGATATTGTCCTTAAGTTTTAATACTGAGAAACTCAATTGGAGTATAAAGGCTACTAGCCATGTTCAAATGATTACTTACTTAATCTGATTATTTTTATTATGTAATAAATGGTCATTATTTATTCTTGAATACATGTCGTTACACTTTTTAACTAATTTAAAATAAAAATAGAAAAAGGGAAATAAAAACATTCATTTTGTTTAATTTAATTTTACTATTAAGTTGCTAAAATTTAATTAACAGCATATAATAAGTTTAATAAAAATAAACAAAAGGAGTGAGGTAAGGTGTTAGCTACTTTACCAAAAACAATATGGATGCATATTTGTACAATTTGGTCAAAGCCCAAAAGGAAAACATCTTCACCGCTAGTCGACATTCACCCTGTTCAGCAACAAACAATGCGGTTACACGAAACATTCTGTCCTATTCGTCGCAATACGTATTAGCCTAACCGTCTCATGAACTACCGACCATATCAATTTTTCAATAATAAAAAGCAAGTGGCGTGACCAATCCACTTGCTTTTTGTATATTAATTAATGGCTACCCTTGTTTCAATAAGATCCTCTTCTACTCTCGTTAAAGGAAGTGGTTCCGTTTCCTCTGTATAATCATTAATTAAACTCGCTAATACATGCACACGTAATATAATGCCTTGAATTACCTGCTCCTCATTTGTGACAACTAACGGATATTTGGACTCCAGGACATACGGTATAATATCTTTTACATATTCATCAGGAGGAACTGTTTTGACATCCGTCACTACTATTTCATGTAATGCGCGATGCTCTTTAATACCTTGAATTGCCTGATCGATCGTAATCATGCCTTGCAGCTGTCTCTTCTTGTTTGTGACAAACGCACTGGAAATCCCACTTTCCTGCATCACTCGAACAGCTACATGTAAACCATCTTTTAATGACACTAACCCAAAAGGCTTCGACATAATATGCTCGGCTTGTAATATTTGCGAGCGGTCAATATCACGGATAAATTCTGAAATATAGTCGTTAGCAGGTTGATCTAAAATCTCTTCTGGCGTACCAATTTGTTCTACTTGACCGTCTTTCATGACCGCGACACGATCACCTAGTCGAAATGCTTCATTGACATCATGTGTAATAAAGATGATCGTTTTCTGTAGCCGATTTTGTAAATCGAGTAACTCTAGTTGCATCTCGCGCTTAATAAGCGGATCCAGTGCACTGAACGGTTCATCCATTAACAAAATATCAGGATTATTCGCAAGCGCTCTTGCAATCCCGACACGCTGGCGCATCCCACCTGAAAGTTCGTCTGGAAACTGATGCTCATACCCTTTAAGACCTACAATTTCTAATTGTTTTTGAGCAATCTCACGTCGTTCCTCTTTCGATGTACCACGTATTTCAAGTCCATATTCCACATTTTCAAGCACCGTTCGATGACTAAACAAACCAAAATGTTGAAACACCATGGCAATCTTCTTTTGGCGATATGTTTTTAGCTGCGCTTTATTGTACTCTACAATGTTCTCACCATCGATATAAATAGCGCCAGACGTTGGTCGATTTAATAAATTTAAACAGCGAATTAATGTCGACTTCCCACTCCCAGACAGCCCCATAATCACAAAGGTTTCGCCTTCCCTAATGTCCATACAAGCATTGTATACCCCTACTGTATGACCTGTTTTTGCGAGAATTTCTTCTTTCGAAACGCCCTTCTCAATCATCGAGATTACTTTTTTAGGTTTTGGGCCAAATATTTTCAAGACTTTTTCAATTTTTATTTTGACTGTCATGCCGCACCCCTCCTATGCTTCTGAAGACGGTTAGCAATACCACCCGTGAGGCGATCCATAATAATCGCTAAAAATACAATACTAATACCCGCTTCAAAACCGAGCGAAATATCAATACGATTAATCGCATAAAGAACACGCTCTCCTAAACCTTTCGCCCCTACCATAGAACCAACGACTGCCATTGCTAAAGCCATCATCATCGTTTGGTTCACACCCGCCATAATGGTCGGTAATGCTTGTGGTAGTTGTACCTTTAGTAACATTTGACCCGGCGAGGAACCAAATGATTGAGCTGATTCAATGACCTCTTTCTCTACATTCCGAATGCCTAGCTCCGTCAACCGCATAACAGGTGGTAATGCATAGACAATTGTAGCAATCACAGCAGGTACATTTCCTAATGGGAAGAAAAAGATCACCGGAATTAAATACACAAAGCTTGGCATTGTTTGCATGGCATCCAATAGCGGTCGCATCGTAACAGACATCGTTTTACTAAATGCCATCCAGACACCTAGAGGAATACCTATCGCAAGAGATAATAGAACGGAGATTAACACAATGGAAATAGTAGTCATCGTCTCTGACCATAAATCAAAGCTACCAATCAGAAACATAAAAGCAGAAAATAGAAGACCTCCGTAGAGATTCGTAAAATACCAACCTAGCAAAAAGACAATAATAATGAATAACCACCAAGGAATGGCTAGGAGACCTACTTCGAGCCCTTTAATGAGACTAGAAGCAATAAGAAAGATAAAATCAAAAAACGATTCTAAATTGACTGCTAAAAAATCAATAAATGTTTCTACCCCATCCCCAATAGGGATTCGAAAATCTGGAAATTCATGCATATCATTTGGGCCGCCTTCACTGAGACAGCCCTTTCACCTCACAATTTCAATCAAACCCATACGTTCTGATTCATTATTTCAACGTTGCTTTTACTTTTTCAGCTACTTCTTCTGACACCCAAGTTGTCCAGATTTCTTCATGTTCTTTCATCCACCATTGTGCAGCATCCTCTGGTTCCACTTCATTTTCACCCATATATTCTAATGCCTGTTCTGTTAATTCATTACTTGTTTCATAGTGACTTAGGAAATCGACAACATCTTTTGCTTGTGTTGGTAAGTCTTTATATACGGCCACCACAACATCATTCGGTGGAAATTCAGTCCCCTTTGAACTTTCCCAAACTTCCTCGTCATACGGATGGTCTTCAAGTAATGTTAAATCATAGCTAGCTGTGACCCATGTTGGTGACCAATAGTAACCAACCCATGGCTTCCCCTTTGTGTATGCGCCAGCTAAATCGGCTACAATCGCTGCATCCGAGCCTGGTGCTAAATAGTTATACTGTTGATCAAGGTCATATGTTACAAGTTTCGTCTCCAAGTGTTCACTGACTGCCCAGCTTGACGGTGCACCGACGATTCTCCCTTTGCTACCATCTTCAGGATCTTGGAATAGTTCGGGATACTTCGCTAAGTCTTGAACAGTTTTTAAATCTGGTGCAACTGCTTCAATCCCTCTTTCCGCATCTCCTTTTATTACGTAAGTTGGAACATATAATCCTTGTGCATTATCTGCAAAGTTAGTGGATAGCTTGACAATCTCTCCACTTTCGACTGCTTTTTCATACACTTCTTTCACGTTATCCGTCCATACTTCCATATAGACATGAAGATCCCCTTGCTCAAGTGCTTGCATCGTAGTAGCTGTTGTCCCGCTAACCACTTCTGTTTCATAGCCATACCCTTCTTCAATAATGAGCTGAGCAATGCTATTGTGAACGCGAATACTATCCCATCCCGCATCCGCAAACTTAATGACTTCAATGCTTTCTGCGCTTTCTTCATCACTACAGGCGGCTAGTACTAAAAGTGTCACTAGTAGCAATAAAAACTTTATCCTTTTCATCATTTTTTACCCCTTTTGGTTTTGTGTTTTTCTCTCAATACATGCTGGAAATGTAAGCACCGTTAGTTGAGAATAATTTGATTTTCCTGTTCATAGCTTCCTACAGGACTTTTTGCCATAATTTGTGCTAGTGCTTGCTCCATCGTATAGCTCCCTTTTCCCTGATTCATAACCCACTTAGCTGCATAAATGGCGCCTTGCCCAAAAGCAGCTCTGTCATGTGTTTCATGAACAATTCGGATCGTTTGATTCGGCAAACCAAAAACAATCTCGTGTCTCCCTACAACACTGCCAATGCGAATCGAGTTTACGTGTTGCTCCTCATCTAGCCCTAATGCTTTTGCAATTCTTATGGCCGTCCCTGAAACATCTTTTTTGTCTTTGAAATGTTCTTCGATAATTTCAATATCTGAATCTGGCACAATTTCTTGTAGTAACTTCGAAGCTTCCATTAAAAAATTAATACCTAGTGTAATATTAGGAGAATAAAGAATGGCCGTCTGCTGACTTAATGCCTTTAAATCCTCAATATCCTCTGGCGCATAATTAGAAATCGCAGAAACAATACGACTACCATACTTCACTGCATGTTGATATTCCTTCACCGCACAAGAGCTAGAAAAATCAATAATGACATCCACTGGATTTTCCTCATAAAAGCGATGGAAATCGATTTCCTGGAATGAAAAAATCCTCCCTTCCGCATGCACATGCCCTAGTAAATGGCTGGCAAATTCACCGGTATGCTCAATAGATTTCTTCATGACCCACTTCAATTCACAATCGGCGTCATTAATAATCTCATTGGCGACAACAGCTCCTGTACGCCCAAAACCAAATAATCCAATGGAAATTTTCATATCACCACATCCCCTTTATGTTATTGTTACGCTCCCCTAAATCATAATTTTCTGCTTACCGTCCACAAACTCAAAGTAACAACTTGTTACAAAACATAAGTTGCTTGTTTAAGTGACTACTTAAACTTATTACAAAGTTGTTACTTTTGTCAAATAAATATTTCCATTTTATGACGCTTTTATCCATAAAAAAAGCTTAAATAACAGGGGTAATCCCTTGCTATTTAAGCGTTTTACTTACTTGTAAAAATTGTTCTGCATTGGAAAGACAAATCTCATCACCGATAAAATATAAAATATCCCCGACTTCGAGTGTAGCGTATGGACCAGGTGAAAGAAGTAACTCATTCTTTTTCCGTATGCCGACGATGGTAGCTCTTGTATTTTGCCAAAAATTAATTTCACTGATGCTTTTAGATAAATACGGGCAAGACTCACTAATCTCTAATTGAAACGGAACAAAAGGATTAATCGATTGAAATCGATTCGTACGATTAATAAGCTCTTTCGCTGTTTCTTGTAGATTATTCAACTCCGCAAATTGTTTTTCAATGCTCAGGCTCAGCTCTTTTTGTAATTCTCGTACCGACTTAATCCCTTCAATGCGATGAACAAAGTTCGCTGCGTTTTCATATGAAGTAATGATCACACCACTTCCTTTTGTTGCTTCGACAATGTTCAAATCTTGCAACACAGCAATGGCCCGACGAGCGGTTTCAGCTGATACTCCATACTGCGAAGCCAGTGAAGATCGTGCATAAATTTTATCCCCGATAATATACTTTTTCTCCACAATTTTTGTCGCAATATCTTCTGCAATAATTTGATATCTAGGTTGTTTAATTTGAATTGATTTCGGTTCCATAATTGCAAATCCCTTCAGGATATAATGTATCTTCCTACTACCATAACGCTTAAGCGCAGGATTCTCAAGATTGAATTGATAGTTGACGTAAATTCCCCCTATTTATAGAGATATGGACGCTCAAGATAATTGGTAGAAATGCTAAGGTCACTGGCTTTTACAAGACTATTAGTAGCTATTGTTACCGCATTATAAAAAAGCTATAAGTATCGCTATTTGTTATATAAACAAAATTTTCTTACTGCCCAAGTACAAAAATTTCTTCTGTACAATAAACTAAAGTACATGGGTCTTATATAAGGAGGGTTAACGATGGGCGCTATAAACGGAAAAACGTTTATTCACCGCATCAATCAACTAAATAATGAAATTTGGTTTAATGGTGAAAAGGTAGAGGGAAAAATATCGGAGCATCCTGCTTTTAAAGGGATTCTTCAAACAAAGGCCGCGCTTTATGATTTACAGCATGACCCGAACCTAAAAGATGATATGACGTTTACATCACCTACCTCAGGAGAACATATCGGCCTTTCATATTTACAGCCGAAAACAAAAGAAGACTTAGTAAAAAGGCGCAAAATGATGGAACATTGGGCAAGATATACGAATGGGATGATGGGCAGAAGTCCTGACTATTTGAATAGTGTTTTAATGAGCTTTGCTTCATCTGCCGACTTTTTAAACGGAAAAGAAAACTGTTTTCCACAGCATCTCCAAGCCTTTTATGAATATGCAAGAGAAAAAGACCTCTCGTTTACACATACTTTTATTTCACCACAGGTCAACCGTTCGCAATATTACATGGAAGATAGTAACGAACCAATCGCTGCAAAAATTATCGAAAAAAATGAAGAAGGAATCATTATAAAAGGCGCACTTCTACTAGCGACTCAAGGCGGTTTAACTGATGAAATATTAGTTTTTAGTGCCGCTAAGTTTTTCTTTGATGAAGATGAGATGTTTGCTTTTTCCATCCCATCTAATACAAAAGGGTTAAAGTTTATTTGCCGGGATACATTTATGGGTGGGGCATCGTCCTTTAACTATCCATTGAGCTCTCGGTACGAAGAAATGGATAGTCTTGTCGTCTTTGATACTGTACTCGTGCCTTGGCATCGCGTATTTTATTATCATAATAATGACGTAGCCCAAAATTTCATCTCCCATAGCTCTTTCAACCAATTTGCCAATCAACAAGTGTTGACACGGCAAATTGTTAAAACAGAGTTTATTTTAGGGCTAGCGGAGCTTCTAGTAGACACCATTAATATCGGTGAATATCAACATATACAAGAAAAGATGGCGGAAATTATTATCGGGCTTGAAACAATGAAGGCACTCGTAGAAAAATCAGAGCAGCACGCTACATTAGATGAATGGGGCTATATGCGCCCTGATCTTACCCCACTAACAGTCGCTACTAATATTTTCCCTAAAATTTACCCGCGTTTCAGCGAAATTCTTCAAATCATAGGTGCTAGTGGCCTGATTGCTTTACCAACTGAAAAGGCATTCCAATCGCCTATTAAGCCTGCATTAGATCACTATCTTCAAGGAACGAAAACGTTAGCAGAGGATCGGGTCAAAATATTCCGATTAGCGTGGGACTTAACGATGAGCGCATTTGGCACAAGACAAACCCAATATGAACGTTATTTCTTCGGCGACCCCATCCGATTATCAGGTCATTTATACAAAAGCTACCCGAAAAATGAATATGTCAAAAGAGTGAGCCAATTCTTACATCTAGATAAGCATTAATTTGTTTACACAACATCAACATGAGGCATGTATTTAGTCATCATCAACCATACTAATGTAAATTCATTCAATGTTAGGTGGATATTATGAAACGAAAAATAATTGCTATATGTATTTTGCTTATCCTGATCTGTGCTGGGCTTATATTATCGATTTCGATGTCTCCTACGAAAGAGATCAACATCGATATCGCGCAATCTCCAAGAAAACCCGTGATTATCGTGACAGTCGACTCGCTCATGACAGAACCGCTAAAAAAAGCAATACAAGATGGAAAAGCACCTGCCTTCTCATTTTTAGTGAATAAAGGACAATTATATCCCGATTTCATTAGTTCTTATCCGACAATGTCCGTCACCATTGATAGTACATTGCTAACAGGTACTTATGCGAACGAACATAAAATTCCAGGTCTTATTTGGTTTAAGGAAGATGAAAACCGAATGATTAGTTACGGTAGCGGTATTAGTGAAATGTGGCATAATGGGCTAAAAAATGTGGCGCTTGATAGCGTCATCCGCTACAATCAAGAACATTTAAGTAAAGATGTACAAACGATTCACGAGGAATTAGCAAACCGACAGCTTCAATCTGCTTCTATTAATGGACTGTTATTTCGCGGAAACGTGCAGCATCAAATGAATGTGCCAAAGCTCATTTCACTCGTTAACCTTTTACCAGAGGACCTTGAAATGAACGGACCAACATTACTATCACTTGGCGCATTATCTCAATATAACCCGAAAAATGATCGCCATAAATTGGCGTGGGACCGCCTCGGCTTCAATAATGATTTTACGATCAATGAGTTGAAATTTCTCATTCAACAAGATAAATTGCCATCCTTTACACTCGCCTATCTTCCTGATGCTGATGCAGAAATACACAAAAGTGGGCCGAATGATTTAAAAGCGATTGAAAAAGCCGATGCATCACTTCAACAATTATTTGATACGTATGCATCGTGGGAAGAGGCGATTGAAGAGGCGACATGGATTGTCCTTGGTGATAGCGGTCAATCCTTTATAGGGAAAGATAAGGAAAGCTCACTAATCAATTTAAATGATGTACTAAACAATTATTCCTTTTGGGAACGCAAAAATAAAGATGCTCAAATGGCGATTGCCATTAATGAACGAATGGCCTATATATACGTAAATGATGACACGATACCACAAGCAGAGGTCGTCGACACATTAAAGAAAGAGGAAAGAATTCATTTTATTGCTTGGACAGAGGGTGGAATAAACTATGTAGCCAGTCCGCAAAGCGAGCAACTACTGACATTTTCACCAAACGGACCGTATATAGACCCGTACAAACAAACGTGGACAGTTGACGGGGATGTCACTATTTTAGATGTTACACTGGCTGAACAAAACACGATTCAATACAATCATTATCCTGATGCGCTTGCAAGACTCCACGGAGCACTTCATTCGCAGGAAGGGAATGTTCTAATCGTTGATGCCAAGCCGTATTTTGAGTTCATCACAGAACATACCCACGACCATGCTGGCGGTGGTGCACACGGTTCGTTGCATAAAATGGATTCTGTCGTCCCGGTGATCATTGCCGGAACAGATGAAAAACCGCCATTTAACCGGCTGGTGGATCTAAAAGAATGGATTCTTCAATTAGTAGGTGGCTCGTAAATGACGAGTCACCTACTGTCTTTTCTTTAGATTACTTCCGTAGATTGCCGAACAAGCTTCTTATAGTAGGCATGCTCTTGCAATAGCTCCTGATGTGTGCCTGTACCTGAAATACGTCCATTTTCTAGCACGATAATTTGGTCCGCATGTGTAATCGTTGATAAACGATGCGCAATAATAATCGTTGTGCGTCCTTCCATCGCTTGTTGTAATGCTGCTTGCACATATTTTTCGGATTCATTATCTAAGTTGGATGTTGCTTCATCAAGCAGTAAAATCGGTGGATTACGTAAAATGGCGCGTGCAATCGCGATACGTTGGCGTTGGCCACCTGATAATTTGATGCCCCCTTCCCCAACTTGTGCGTCTAAACCACCCTCTAACGTTTGCACAAAATCCCATGCATGTGCTTTTTGGAGCGCCTCAATAATTTCCTGTTCCGTTGCATTCGGTGTACCGTACTGCACATTTTCTCGTACCGTACCATTCATCAGGGGACTTTCTTGCGAGACATAACCAAATAATCCACGCCAATCATCTAAACAGAGTTGCTCAATCGATTGCGTGCCGTAGTAAATGGCACCCTCTTTTAGCTCATAAAAGCGTTCTATTAATGAAAACAGCGTCGTCTTTCCGCCACCACTTGCACCGACAAGTGCCGTTGTTTTGCCAGCCGGAATAGTCAGAGATAGCTGATTAAAAATAGGCTTATCTCCATATTGAAAAGCGACAGCATCAAACATAATATTAGCTTGCTTTGTGTCCAGGTGAGCTACTCCTCCTTGCTCTACGGGATAAGCAAGCAATTCATGCAATCTTTCTGTTGCACCAAGCGCCTTTTGAAGGGAGGTAAAAAACGTGGCCATTTGGGTAAACGGTACGATAATTTGTACTAAATAAAACATAATCGCGACGAGCGCACCAGCAGAAATCGCGCCTGTTGCCACTTGTGCGCCCCCATAGCCAAATAGCAAAATGAGCACAAGCATCATGACAAGCGTCATAATTGGCGATAAAATAGCGAGCACTTTCGCTTCCTTTAAACCGAAGCGATATAAATTAGCAATTTGTACTTTACCCTTTTCCTTTTCTAGCGGCTCTGCTTGATACGCTTTTACGAGGCGAATATTTGTCAGCACTCGACCTAAGTTCCCCGAAAAACTTGCTAGCTCATCTTGATTAGCTTTTGCAATTTGATTCATCTTCTGCCCTAATGGGAGCATCACAACAATGGATAGTGGCACCGCAATGAGCATCAGCAATGTCATTTTCCAATCAATCCATAGCAAAATCCCGACTGAACCAATAATCGTCAATATCCCTGTAAAAAACGTAATAATATGTTGGGTAATTAATTCTTTTACTACATTCGTATCTTGCGTGATACGGCTCATCGTTTCTCCAGATTCATGTACATCAAAATACGCAATACGTAGCTGGAGTACATGCCCCCAAACCCGCTCTCGAATGGCTGCAACAATTTTCTCACCAATTGTTGTCATCATGTAAAATGCGATTCCTGAAATCGCTGCTTGCACGATGAGCACTACCGCTACGAAAAGAAGGGCTAGAAAGGAAATGTCCCCTTCCGCAAACCGATTGATCATATCCATTGTTAACAGTGGGACAGCTAATCCTACCCCTGTCTCAATAATGCCAAGTACGATGGCTAGAACAATGAGTCCTTTTGGTGGATTTGCCTGCTTGACTAGTTGCCATAATTTATTTGGCTGAAATGTACTTTTCTGCACCAATACTACCTCCCTCAATTTAAAGTTACTCAATCTTCTATCTTCTCCCTTGTGCCCCCATTATAGAGGCTCACGTAACGTAAGAATCAATAAAAACAACTACAATTTTCACATAAAAACCCCCATATAGCTTTCTGATGTACTCGCTATTGAGGGTATCGTATTATTTATTTACTTTTACTTCTCCAAGGAATGTCGTGTGTAAAAACGCTAACCTTTTCCCCATTTCTTCAGGCGTACTTTTAAAACCTTGTTTAATCCAATAAATGAACAGACCTAAAAATGCATAGGTTTCATAAAAATTAATGGCCTCTTTATCAAACCATATTTCTTGTTGCAACGTTAAATCTTTACGCCCAATACTTCCTAGTGTCTCGCAAAATGTATTTTGCGAACCTGGAATAACTTCACCTATCAGCATCAGTGAAAACACGAATTGATTGTTATAGACAAATGTAAAAATGGGAATGCTCAGTGTAGGATCCGATAATGTAAACGTCTCTTTTCCTTTATAACTATCTCGATAGTATTGAGCCAGCTCGTCTAAATAGTCTTTAAAAATATCCGCTAATAACTGTGTACTATCTTCATAATGAGAATAAAATGTCACCCTATTACAACCAGCTACTTTTGCAATTTCTGTAATTGAAATAGCTTTAAAGTCTTTTTCTTTTACTAAAGTTAACACTGCATCTTTTAATTTTTTCCGTGTTCTTATGATGCGTCGATCTTCTGTTACCACTTGCAAAATCACCTAATTTCATACAATCTTTTCACAAAGTATAGCATGAATACGTGTACGATGCTTTTCTCATTCCACCATTAAAACTATCGAATATTCCGAAAGTAACGTCTTTTTAATAATGAAGTGCTTTAAATTGACACTCCATACCCTATTCTGTTAATTTACAATTGTAGTTTATATTTATCATACATATCATAAAGGAACTGTGAGTTTTTTCATAGATTCCTTTTTTTCCTATGATATGTTGAATACAGAGCTTACCATATATAACATTGGTAAAAACAAGTTCGCTGTTATTATTATATTTAGGAGGAGTTTCATTATGGCTCGTTTAGAAGGTAAAGTTGCAATTATTACAGGTGCTGCTCAAGGTATGGGTGCTGCACATGCAAAATTATTCGTTGAAGAAGGCGCAAAGGTTGTCATCACTGACTTAAATGAAGAAAAAGGTCAAGCATTAGTAGCTGAATTAGGTGAAAACGCAGTATTTGTTAAACAAAACGTAGCAAACGAAGCAGATTGGGCTACAGTCGTTGCTACAGCAGAAGAAGCTTTCGGTCCAGTAAATGTTTTAGTAAATAACGCTGGTATCACAATGGCTAAATCATTGATGGAAACAACGGTTGAAGAGTACCGTCGCATCGTAGAAATTAACCAAGTGTCTGTATTCTTAGGGATGAAGGCTGCACTTCCTTCAATGCAAAAGGCTGGGGGCGGTTCAATCGTTAACATCTCTTCTTTAAACGGTTTAGTTGCTGGTGCAATTGGCTACACAGATACAAAATTCGCTGTACGTGGTATGACAAAAGCAGCGGCAATGGAAGCGGCTCACTACAACGTTCGCGTAAACTCTGTACACCCAGGTGTAATCGCTACACCAATGGTAGTACAAGAAGATACAAAAGCAGCAGTAGAAGAATTTGCAAAGCACATTCCATTACAACGTGTGGCGCAACCAGAAGAAGTTTCGAAAATGGTATTATTCTTAGCATCTGATGACTCTAGCTACTCTACAGGTTCTGAGTTTGTAATCGACGGCGGAATAAGTGCACGATAACCATTCAAAAAGACTGCATGGGCAATGCAGTCTTTTTATTATTTATATGATGATTGACCACTGTAAAAAACGTAGCTTTAACTATCTAAAGCTACGTCCCTGTTTTAATTAAATCCAAACCATACTGTTAAGATGCACGCTCTGACCAATGTCGCTTAATTTTATAACCTACTATAAACAGAATGCCTAAATAGAGCAATATTAAAATAACTGTGCTTAACTCATTATCCTCAAACTGATTCCCTGCCAAAGTGAAAGCTAAAATTGTCGGTAACTTTCCTAAAATAGTGGCAAAAAAGAAGGCTCCAAGACTGATCATTGATACACCAGCAATCATATTAACCCCAGCTGATGGCAGCACTGGTATTAGTCGACCTATTAGTATTGCTAAAAATCCGTTGCGTTCAAGCAAATGAAAAAAACCCGTTACGCTATGCCATTTGCTAACCTTTCGTAGTGCCCAATCCTGCAAAAAGTAACGGCAAGTAATAAACATTAAAACAGAGCCACACACTGTTCCACCTAAATTTATTAATAACGCTATAGGAATCGAATATTGCGCTCCAATGGCACTAGCAATAAGCGGAATGGGCATCGCCGGTACAAATGCGAGTACTGTCATTAGAACAAAACCAAACCAAGCCGTAAATAACGAATTTCCTTCAATTAATCCTAATAGAAACTGTTCCATCACACACTCCTAAAGTTTTAATACTCTCTTCATAATGCTATACACACTTATTTGCTCAAAAAATAGACTATCAATTACTCCAATCTATTTTCATCCCTCTATAGAATATTTCAAGAGAATCATCAGCTCAATAATTACCCACTGGAAACTAAAAAATCCTAGTAGCGTAACATTAAAATATAGCATCACACGAAAATACCTTTCAAAACAATCCATATATCTATTATCTCAGCATCTATGTTTTATACTATATCTCGCTATTCATTAATACGACAAAATAAAAAAGTATGCAGCAATCGCTACATACTTTAGATGACCCGTACGGGATTCGAACCCGTGTTACCGCCGTGAAAGGGCGGTGTCTTAACCACTTGACCAACGGGCCATGGCTCCGAAGGTAGGACTCGAACCTACGACCAACCGGTTAACAGCCGGTTGCTCTACCACTGAGCTACTTCGGAATAATATAATGGTGGGCCTAAATGGACTCGAACCATCGACCTCACGCTTATCAGGCGTGCGCTCTAACCAGCTGAGCTATAGGCCCATTTATATGTAATGGTGGGTCAGGACGGAATCGAACCGCCGACACTTAGAGCTTCAATCTAATGCTCTACCAACTGAGCTACTGACCCATATAAATGGCGGTCCCGACCGGGATCGAACCGGCGATCTCCTGCGTGACAGGCAGGCATGTTAACCGCTACACCACGGGACCATTTGGTTGCGGGGACAGGATTTGAACCTGTGACCTTCGGGTTATGAGCCCGACGAGCTACCGAGCTGCTCCACCCCGCGATAATATTATGATTGCTGAAGTTTGATTCTAGTTCACCATTTTCTTTTAAATAAAAATGGCGGAGGAAGAGGGATTCGAACCCCCGCGCGGTTTAACCCGCCTGTCGGTTTTCAAGACCGATCCCTTCAGCCGGACTTGGGTATTCCTCCGTATAAATGGTGGCTACCGAGGGAGTCGAACCCACGACCTTTCGGGTATGAACCGAATGCTCTAGCCAGCTGAGCTAGGTAGCCATTGAAAATAATATTTGGTGGAGCCTAGCGGGATCGAACCGCTGACCTCCTGCGTGCAAGGCAGGCGCTCTCCCAGCTGAGCTAAGGCCCCAGAGTCGGAATGACAGGATTCGAACCTACGACCCCTTGGTCCCAAACCAAGTGCTCTACCAAGCTGAGCTACATTCCGAGTTTAAAAATATGGCGCGCCCGACAGGAGTCGAACCCATAACCTTCTGATCCGTAGTCAGACGCTCTATCCAATTGAGCTACGGGCGCATAATAAATGGTGCCGAGGGCCGGAATCGAACCGGCACGGTGGTCACCCACCGCAGGATTTTAAGTCCTGTGCGTCTGCCAGTTCCGCCACCCCGGCATATTGGAGCGGAAGACGAGGTTCGAACTCGCGACCCCCACCTTGGCAAGGTGGTGTTCTACCACTGAACTACTTCCGCAATATGCTGTAATTTTTATTCTGACAGTATATAAAATTAAATAATGCAAATGAAGAGAATGGAACTCATACGTCTTCTAGCGTTAGCTCCTAAACGTATTCTGTCCGCTACCACTGCATAAATATTATGAAATGGTGAGCCATGAAGGACTCGAACCTTCGACCCTCTGATTAAAAGTCAGATGCTCTACCAACTGAGCTAATGGCTCTAAATAAATAATGGGGCGACTGATGGGAATCGAACCCACGAATGCCGGAACCACAATCCGGTGCGTTAACCACTTCGCCACAATCGCCATTGTTGTTAATAGTGATCAATTCACACAGCTTCAAAACCTGGCAGGGGCAGTAGGAATCGAACCCACACCAAAGGTTTTGGAGACCTCTATTCTACCGTTGAACTATGCCCCTAAATGGTGGAGGGGGACGGATTCGAACCGCCGAACCCGAAGGAGCGGATTTACAGTCCGCCGCGTTTAGCCACTTCGCTACCCCTCCAAGGGATGGTGCCGGCGATAGGAGTCGAACCCACGACCTACTGATTACAAGTCAGTTGCTCTACCAACTGAGCTACACCGGCATAAATATGGTGGAGGATGACGGGCTCGAACCGCCGACCCCCTGCTTGTAAGGCAGGTGCTCTCCCAGCTGAGCTAATCCTCCTGGGTATGATGCCTAGCGATGTCCTACTCTCACAGGGGGAAGCCCCCAACTACCATCGGCGCTAAAGAGCTTAACTTCCGTGTTCGGTATGGGAACGGGTGTGACCTCTTTGCCATCATCACTAGACTATGGTCGACCTCCAATACACGGCGTATGACTGTGTCTTGAAGCTCTCTTTTAAGAAAGAAGTTGTTCTTTCAAAACTGGATAAACGGTGCATTGTGCAATTCACAAAATGTGGTTAAGTCCTCGACCGATTAGTATTCGTCAGCTCCATGTGTCGCCACACTTCCACCTCGAACCTATCTACCTGATCGTCTTTCAGGGGTCTTACTTACTTGCGTAATGGGAAATCTCATCTTGAGGGGGGCTTCATGCTTAGATGCTTTCAGCACTTATCCCGTCCATACATAGCTACCCAGCGATGCCGTTGGCACGACAACTGGTACACCAGCGGTATGTCCATCCCGGTCCTCTCGTACTAAGGACAGCTCCTCTCAAATTTCCTACGCCCACGACGGATAGGGACCGAACTGTCTCACGACGTTCTGAACCCAGCTCGCGTACCGCTTTAATGGGCGAACAGCCCAACCCTTGGGACCGACTACAGCCCCAGGATGCGATGAGCCGACATCGAGGTGCCAAACCTCCCCGTCGATGTGGACTCTTGGGGGAGATAAGCCTGTTATCCCCGGGGTAGCTTTTATCCGTTGAGCGATGGCCCTTCCATGCGGAACCACCGGATCACTAAGCCCGTCTTTCGACCCTGCTCGACTTGTAGGTCTCGCAGTCAAGCTCCCTTGTGCCTTTACACTCTACGAATGATTTCCAACCATTCTGAGGGAACCTTTGGGCGCCTCCGTTACCTTTTAGGAGGCGACCGCCCCAGTCAAACTGTCCGCCTGACACTGTCTCCTACCCCGCTAAGGGGCATGGGTTAGAAATTCAGTACAACCAGGGTAGTATCCCACCGACGCCTCCACCGAAGCTAGCGCTCCGGTTTCTCTGGCTCCTACCTATCCTGTACAAGTTGCACCAAATTTCAATATCAAGCTACAGTAAAGCTCCACGGGGTCTTTCCGTCCTGTCGCGGGTAACCTGCATCTTCACAGGTACTATAATTTCACCGAGTCTCTCGTTGAGACAGTGCCCAGATCGTTACGCCTTTCGTGCGGGTCGGAACTTACCCGACAAGGAATTTCGCTACCTTAGGACCGTTATAGTTACGGCCGCCGTTTACTGGGGCTTCAATTCATAGCTTCGCTTGCGCTAACCACTCCTCTTAACCTTCCAGCACCGGGCAGGCGTCAGCCCCTATACGTCACCTTACGGTTTTGCAGAGACCTGTGTTTTTGCTAAACAGTCGCCTGGGCCTATTCACTGCGGCTCTCTCGGGCTTTCACCCTACCAGAGCACCCCTTCTCCCGAAGTTACGGGGTCATTTTGCCGAGTTCCTTAACGAGAGTTCTCTCGCACACCTTAGGATTCTCTCCTCGACTACCTGTGTCGGTTTGCGGTACGGGTACCTCCCACCTCGATAGAGGCTTTTCTTGGCAGCGTGAGATCAGGAACTTCGTCCATACGGACTCGTCATCACAGCTCAATGTATTAGTACGCGGATTTGCCTACGTACACACCTTACTGCTTGAACAGAGACAACCAACGCTCTGCTTACCCTACCCTTCTGCGTCCCCCCATTTCTCAAACGGTGGGGAGGTAGTACAGGAATATCAACCTGTTGTCCATCGCCTACGCCTGTCGGCCTCGGCTTAGGTCCCGACTAACCCTGAGCGGACGAGCCTTCCTCAGGAAACCTTAGTCATACGGTGGACAGGATTCTCACCTGTCTTTCGCTACTCATACCGGCATTCTCACTTCTAACCGCTCCACCAGTCCTTCCGGTCTGACTTCAGCGCAGTTAGAACGCTCTCCTACCACTCACACCAATGGTGTGAATCCACAGCTTCGGTGAATCGTTTAGCCCCGATACATTTTCGGCGCAGCGTCACTCGACCAGTGAGCTATTACGCACTCTTTAAATGATGGCTGCTTCTAAGCCAACATCCTGGTTGTCTAAGCAACGCCACATCCTTTTCCACTTAACGATTACTTTGGGACCTTAGCTGGTGGTCTGGGCTGTTTCCCTTTTGACTACGGATCTTATCACTCGCAGTCTGACTCCCGTGCATAAATATCCGGCATTCGGAGTTTGTCTGAATTCGGTAAAGCGAGATGCCCCCCTAGTCCAAACAGTGCTCTACCTCCGGTATTCTCATCACGAGGCTAGCCCTAAAGCTATTTCGGAGAGAACCAGCTATCTCCAGGTTCGATTGGAATTTCTCCGCTACCCACACCTCATCCCCGCACTTTTCAACGTGCGTGGGTTCGGGCCTCCAGTGAGTGTTACCTCACCTTCACCCTGGACATGGGTAGATCACCTGGTTTCGGGTCTACGACCACGTACTACATCGCCCTATTCAGACTCGCTTTCGCTGCGGCTCCGTCTTCACAACTTAACCTCGCACGTAATCGTAACTCGCCGGTTCATTCTACAAAAGGCACGCTATCACCCATTAACGGGCTCTAACTACTTGTAGGCACACGGTTTCAGGTTCTCTTTCACTCCCCTCCCGGGGTGCTTTTCACCTTTCCCTCACGGTACTGGTTCACTATCGGTCACTAGGTAGTATTTAGCCTTGGGAGATGGTCCTCCCGGATTCCGACGGAATTTCACGTGTTCCGCCGTACTCAGGATCCACTCTGGAGGGCATGTACTTTCGACTACAGGGCTATTACCTGCTCTGGCGGACCTTTCCAAGTCGCTTCGCCTAATACATGCCTTTGTAACTCCGTATAGAGTGTCCTACAACCCCAAGAGGCAAGCCTCTTGGTTTGGGCTCTTCCCGTTTCGCTCGCCGCTACTCAGGGAATCGAATTTTCTTTCTCTTCCTCCAGGTACTTAGATGTTTCAGTTCCCTGGGTCTGTCTCCAGTACGCTATGAATTCACGTAAAGGTACTACGCGATTAAACGTAGTGGGTTCCCCCATTCGGAAATCCCCGGATCAAAGCTTACTTACAGCTCCCCGAGGCATATCGGTGTTAGTGCCGTCCTTCATCGACTCCTAGTGCCAAGGCATCCACCGTGCGCCCTTAATAACTTAACCAAGTTATACTTGAACAACGTTCAAGATTTTAAGTTGACACGTCAATGTTACTTGACTTGTTTTGACTCTTATCTATTTAAAATAGAAATTTGTGTTTGCTTTCAATGTCGTTTTATCCAGTTTTCAAAGAACAAAGCTACTGACTTCCATCACATCGTGATATGCATCAGTGTATTTGCTACATGCAGCTTTGCGACGATAGCGCAAGCGTCAGGAGCAAGGTATTTAGAAAGTCATAAACTTTCAAAACTGAACGCAAAACGTTAACTACTGACCATGTCAGTATTCCGAAAATATCCTTAGAAAGGAGGTGATCCAGCCGCACCTTCCGATACGGCTACCTTGTTACGACTTCACCCCAATCATCTATCCCACCTTCGGCGGCTGGCTCCAAAAGGTTACCTCACCGACTTCGGGTGTTACAAACTCTCGTGGTGTGACGGGCGGTGTGTACAAGGCCCGGGAACGTATTCACCGCGGCATGCTGATCCGCGATTACTAGCGATTCCGGCTTCATGTAGGCGAGTTGCAGCCTACAATCCGAACTGAGAACGGTTTTATCGGATTAGCTCCCCCTCGCGGGTTGGCAACCGTTTGTACCGTCCATTGTAGCACGTGTGTAGCCCAGGTCATAAGGGGCATGATGATTTGACGTCATCCCCACCTTCCTCCGGTTTGTCACCGGCAGTCACCTTAGAGTGCCCAACTGAATGATGGCAACTAAGATCAAGGGTTGCGCTCGTTGCGGGACTTAACCCAACATCTCACGACACGAGCTGACGACAACCATGCACCACCTGTCACCGTTGTCCCCGAAGGGAAAACTATGTCTCCATAGTGGTCAATGGGATGTCAAGACCTGGTAAGGTTCTTCGCGTTGCTTCGAATTAAACCACATGCTCCACCGCTTGTGCGGGCCCCCGTCAATTCCTTTGAGTTTCAGTCTTGCGACCGTACTCCCCAGGCGGAGTGCTTAATGCGTTAGCTGCAGCACTAAGGGGCGGAAACCCCCTAACACTTAGCACTCATCGTTTACGGCGTGGACTACCAGGGTATCTAATCCTGTTTGCTCCCCACGCTTTCGCGCCTCAGCGTCAGTTACAGACCAGAAAGTCGCCTTCGCCACTGGTGTTCCTCCAAATCTCTACGCATTTCACCGCTACACTTGGAATTCCACTTTCCTCTTCTGCACTCAAGTCCCCCAGTTTCCAATGACCCTCCACGGTTGAGCCGTGGGCTTTCACATCAGACTTAAAGGACCGCCTGCGCGCGCTTTACGCCCAATAATTCCGGACAACGCTTGCCACCTACGTATTACCGCGGCTGCTGGCACGTAGTTAGCCGTGGCTTTCTAATAAGGTACCGTCAAGGTACAGCCAGTTACTACTGTACTTGTTCTTCCCTTACAACAGAGTTTTACGAACCGAAATCCTTCTTCACTCACGCGGCGTTGCTCCATCAGGCTTTCGCCCATTGTGGAAGATTCCCT
This sequence comes from Lysinibacillus sp. LZ02, assembly GCF_050613145.1. Classification (GTDB taxonomy): domain Bacteria; phylum Bacillota; class Bacilli; order Bacillales_A; family Planococcaceae; genus Lysinibacillus_B. Next base: position 3,976,969 of record NZ_CP192507.1, read on the forward strand.
ACTGCTGCCTCCCGTAGGAGTCTGGGCCGTGTCTCAGTCCCAGTGTGGCCGATCACCCTCTCAGGTCGGCTACGCATCGTCGCCTTGGTGAGCCGTTACCTCACCAACTAGCTAATGCGCCGCGGGCCCATCCTGTAGCGATAGCAGAACCATCTTTCAACTTTCTAACATGTATTAGAAAGTATTATTCGGTATTAGCCCCGGTTTCCCGGAGTTATCCCAAACTACAGGGCAGGTTGCCCACGTGTTACTCACCCGTCCGCCGCTAACTTTCAACTGATGCAAGCATCAAATGAAAGTCCGCTCGACTTGCATGTATTAGGCACGCCGCCAGCGTTCGTCCTGAGCCAGGATCAAACTCTCCATAAAAGAATTTGAGTAAGCTCAAATTTGCTGGCATCATGTTTGATGTCCAAAATTTTGTTTCTTATTTAGAAACATTTATTGTTAACGTTTTGCTTGTTCAGTTTTCAAAGTTCATTTCGTTAAGTTGTTTTGTTATGTCTTAACGACTTGTCTTATATTACAGGCTTATTGATAAAAGGTCAACACTTTTTTATAAAAAAATATCCGTTACGCTACATTTTTTAAAACCTTCCTATATTATATAGAAAAAAATTTTACCTATTTATTAAATAAACTGTTTAAAAAGCAGCTAATTATTTTTTAGTTTGGTGAAAATATTGGTGATCATACACTAACAAAATTCCCCGTCTTAAAAATGATTATGTAAATCGTTGAAGATTTTTATAAGGTTTTTCTCACCCCAAAGAGTTGATTGCACATTAATAGCAAGCACTTTGGAAAATGGCTCAGATGAACATCCACTATTTATAAACTAACCCCGGACAAATCTACTTTTTAAAAGTATCTATTATCCGGGGTTCTGTTTACACAACCATCCTAATCAATTGTTCATTGTTGCTCGATTTCTTCAATCAATTGCGGAAGTTGCTCCATCGTTTCGATTGTAAAATGGGCACCAACTGTTTTAAAATTTTGATGTGTTGAGTGGAACACATACTGTTTTTGTTCTTCATCTAATGCTTCTCTTATATCAGAAGTCGTGTCTCCTACTTTCACAATTTTTTCGTACAGCCTGTAAGCCTAGTCTTTTTAGATTTTCAAAAGCCCCTTGTGCGTACTAATTGGAAAAACATCATTTTTTCGAATTCTTGCATTACATTCCTCCCTATACCCTACGTTTATAATGAGTATTTATGTGAATGCATCACGGCTTCTCTAGCTGCTCTTCATAGATGTTCATTACATGATCGACATAAAAATCTGCCCCTTCCAACCAATATGATTGACTTCCTGCCCCCGTTTCTAAATAGACTTCCTGCCCCTGTGCATCTACTGTCTGCATACCAAAATAATACGATGACGGTGTTCCTAATATAGATGAAAATAAAGAATCTTGCTGAATAGGCGTCATCGCTGAAATAATGCTCAGCCAATTTTCAGGGATGGGCTGCAACCCGTATAGATTTTCCGTTAAGTCGATATTCATTTGAAGCTGTATACGTGGTGTGTAGAATTGATTATTGTCTCCAGAAATAGAGTAGTAGCGATCCTGTAAAAAAAGAATATTCATTTGTGTCGCCTCTTCTTGTGGGGCAAAATGCCATATAAAATAATAGCTCGTCGGAGCGTTCGCACGTAACTTCCATATCTTTAATTGCCCATTCCATTCATAGCCGACTAGCTTCCACCCCGAAAGCTTAAAAGCCCAGTAACTCATTCCGCTTCGACCGTCCTCTGTTGTAAACGGGACAAAACGATAAGACGTTTCTGCTTCTAAAACGTCTAATACCTTTACCGTACGGTTAATACCTTGTTTATTGAGCACCTCAACAATCTCTTCAGTAGTTAAAAACGGTGTTGGTTCACGATAATAAAGAGTCACAGTGCCTAAGCCTATTATGAACATAACGGCTAATACAATTATCCATCTCTTATTCATCCTCATCACCCTCCTGTAAAATGGAGTGCTCGGAACGGAAATAATATTGTGTTTTTGTTGTAGATACAAGTATCCCCTTTCCGTCTCGTTCAATATAAATACTAGCTGCTATATCACTTCCCCATTTTGGTTCATGACCAATCACCAAATATGGGAATCGCTCTTCTACTTTTGTCCGGTCATCGTATGCATACGTTGCATTGTACCATTCATCTACAAAAAATGTGGCTGATTCAAAGCCCGTTAATGCTTGCTGTAGATCATCGATTACGTGACGTTGCTGTTTCGCAGAGGGGTGAAGATTTTCAATTTCAATATCACTTTTTGCCCCTATATACGTCGATACATCCTCTGGCGGATAAATCCATTGATGACTAGGCATCACAACAACCGACATTGCTAAAAATAAATAATTGCTGAAAAACCCTAACCAAGCAAACTTTCGATATTTCTTCCAAGCCCCTTCACGCTTACGTAACAAAGCAAACAAAATCCATACGCCTAGAGGAAAAATGGCGATTTTTATAGTCGTATCTTGAAACGGAAATGTTAGGCTAAATGAGAATAAGCCTACTAGTATAGCTAAAATCAACTTCCAAATCGCTAGAGATACTTGCTGTTTTCTCACTAATTTTGAAGCGATAAATATGATTATCCCCCAACATAAAATCGTACTAGTTAACGCTAAAATATTCATACAGCACCTACCTGCATCACAGTTTACATAATTATACAAAATTCAGATACCGTTAGATAGATACTAAGGGTTTAAGAGAATAGCACCTTTTTCCTATAGAGATTAATTTTGAAGAAAATAAAAAGATGATGTGATATTTTAGTTCACATCATCTCTATAAACGCACTTTATTTGACTGTAGCCGTTTCTATAGAATTGCCCTAAGCCATGCTTAATTGTTGTTCAAGCTTTTCGATTAATTGCGGAAGTTGCTCCATTGTTTCGATTGTAAAATGGGCACCAACTGTTTCAAATTTTTGACGTGTTGAGTCGATTACATGCTGCTTTTGTTCTTCATCTAGTGCTTCAAACTCTTGCTGTGAAAGCCCCATCTCCGAACTACCGATGATCACACCCACTGCCCAAATGCCGGCATGTAACGCTTCTCTTATATCAGAAGTCGTGTCTCCCACTTTGACAATTTTTCGCACGTCCTGTAAGCCTAGTCTTTTCATATTTTCAAAAATCATATATGGATAAGGGCGTCCAAAACCATCGACATCATCCGGCGTAACAACGGTATGCGGCTCGTATCCTTTTGCTTTTGCATTTGGCACCACCACATCCATCATGCCGCGCGTATAGCCTGTTGTCGAACCGACCTTTACACCAGACGCCTTTAATGCGGTCACTGTATTCAAAACGGTCGGAATCGGATCTGTATAAGTCGCTAACGACACCATCAATTGCTCTTCAAACTGTTCATACAATGTAGCTACATCGTCTTCATTGGATGCACGTCCATATTGTTTTTCCCAAGCTGTTTGGATACGTGGCATTTGCAGCATCGTACGGATATGGTCAATTTTTAACATCCCCATTGGTTCACGGGCTTCCTGCAATGTCACCTCAACACCCGCATTTTTGAAAATATCAAGAAATACATTTACCGGTGCAAAACAGCCAAAGTCTACTGCTGTCCCTGCCCAATCTAAAATAACGCCTTCAATTTTTGTCATTTTGTTGTCACCGCCATATAGTTTTCAATTAACGTACAAAGCTTTTCAATATCTTCTCTGTAAATTTCACCAATATTTCCAATACGGAATGTGTCTATGTCTGTTAACTTTCCTGGATATAGTACAAACCCTTGTGCTTTCATCTCTTCATAAAAGTGATTGAACTGGAATTGCTCATTCGGATATAAGAAAGCTGTAATGATCGGCGATTGTTTATCGCTTTCAATATAACTATCGAAACCTACTTTTCCTAATCGGTCACGCAGTAATTGATTATTTTCTGCATAGCGTTTAAATCGTGCTTGTACGCCACCTTCTGTTTTCAGTTCTTCAATGGCTTGTAAAAAGGCTGCCACTACATGTGTAGGAGATGTATAGCGCCACTTCCCGTCTACCTCCATTACTTTCCATTGGTCATATAAATCTAACGAAAGGCTACGTGCTACACCTTCACATTTTTGTAATGATGCTTTTTTGGCAATGACAAAGCCAAACCCAGGAACACCTTGAATACATTTATTCGCACTACTGATTAAATAATCAATAGATAATTCCCCTACTGGAATTGGTACACCGCCAAAACTACTCATCGCATCCACAATGAATGTTTTCCCGTAACGTGTCGCTAATGCACTTACTTGCTCAATCGGATTTAAAATCCCTGTTGTCGTTTCACAATGAACAATCGCAATATGTGTAATCGATGCATCATTCATTAAATAGTCTTCTACTTTTTGCATATCTGGATATTCATTATAAGGTGTGGCATAGGTCACATATGATAAACCGATTCTTTGCGCCATTTGTGCAAGTCGTTCACCATACGCACCATTGGTCATAATTAACACTTTATCTGTCGCACGAATCGTCGAAGTTAACACCGATTCGACAACAAAGCTACCACTCCCTTGCATTAAAACCGTTGTGTAGTCTTCTTCATTTACACCTGCAATCGTCAGTAATTCGTGGCGGATTGTTTGTGTTAATTGCTTATATTCGTCATCCCATGTACAGCGATCTTCTAACATTTGCTGGCGTACCGTCTCCGATGTTGTGAGTGGCCCTGGTGTCAATAATTTATAACGGTTCATGTTAGTTACCTCCTAGAGTTTGTGCGTTTTTAAAGAATGTTTCATGTTCTTTCAATAAATCGACTGTTAATGTAGATTCCCATTGTTTTAAATAAGCAGGCGTATCTTGTGCACTCACCGTCTCTCCCTCATAAAGCGCTACAGGGTATTGTTTGATGAGTTCTGTACGTGCTTCTTTCGCAATAAGCTCTGCCATTTCTTTTGCTTTCTTTTCTTGTTCCTCTACTTCTTGATCAATAACAGCAATCGATTCGACAAGCGCAAAGTTTCCTTCTGTTGGATCAATATATTCGATTGGTAGCCCTTCTTCATTTGCATCTACGGCTTGTGCACGTAGACCAAACCCAACTGCCACTTCGCCTGTTTGTACTTTTTTAATTGGACCAGAACCTGAACTTTCTAAATGTGGTCCAACATTTTTAATTAAATCAGCAAATACTTGCTTCCCTTCTTCCTCCCCGTACTCACCAATAATCGCTTGTACTAATAACCAGCCTGTTGAAGAGTCTAAAATGTTAGGAATCGAAATCAAATCTTTATATTGCGGATCGGTTAAATCTTTAATGGATGTCGGCATCGCTAACCCTTTGTCAGCAATCACTTGTGTGTTCACAAAAATCGATCCGACGTTGCCTAGTACAGGCAGTTGATAGCTTGAAACTGTATCAAGTGTGCTTGCTTCAGCTGATAAATCAACAAACATATTGTGTTCTGCTTGTGCACTATCGATATAATAAGAAGCCATCGTTACGATGTCGGCTTCAATGCTTGTACCTTCCGCCAACATTTTTCCCCCTAGCTCTGATGTACCAAAGGATTGAATCACATATTGATCCTCATAACCATTGCTATCTAAAACATTTTCCATAATTTCAATTGCTTCATCATCTGCATTGGAATAAATAATGACTTGATTGTCTGCCGTTGATTGATTATCGCCACATGCGGCCAATAATAGAGCTAAACTTCCAGATGCGAATAGGCCTAGTACTTTGCTGTTCATTTGTTAATAAACTCCTTTTTTTCATCGAATTTAAAATATTACAAAATGTCATGACGACAATATTAGTAAATAAAATTAAGAGTGAAAGAATAAAGATTTCATTGAATTTCGAAAAATGCTGTAGTTCTTTAATCTTCGTTGACATTAAAATCGTGTTCGTACTAACTAGGAAAATGACCCCACTTACGGTGACCATGGCGTTAATAAAGTAATAAGAAAATACATTGATGATGGTCTTCCGAATGTTCGGGACAATTACACGGACAACGGTTTTAAACCAAGAATCCTTTAATAAGGCACCTGTGACTTCCCAAGTAGGGTCCATTTTTTCTAGCGCATTTTTCATCATCAAATACGGTGTTGTAAAGAAATGAACGATATTACATAAAATCAAGATGAGAAATGTCCCTTTCAATGAACTATCATTGAAGAAAAGTAAATAAGATAAGCCTAAAACCATTCCCGGAACCGTATTCGTGACAATCGAAATCCAATTGATTGATCGTCTGCTCTTGACGTTTGTTCTGACACTAATGACCCCTGCGATAAATGCAATCAGAACCCCTATCGCTGCACTACCCATTGCCACAATGACGGAATTTTTATACACCGCCGTGACATCTTTCATCGATAGTGCTTCTTCTAAATGTTCCAATGTAAAGCTCATATTGTATGGATACACAGACACAAACGGTACGATGAACATGGTAGAAAAAATAATAAGAATCGCGACGGCAACAAGCGAACTACTGAACCCAAAGCAAATGTTTTTGATTTTATTTGAAATCGGTGCTTGATTGGATACCGATTGATAAGACACATTGTATTTATCAATCCGCGTCAGCATAATGCCACCAATGATCGCCGGGAATAACATCAGCACCGCAATGACAGCACCTTGCGAAAAGTTCGGAATGGAACCGAGCATCGTTTGGTAAAGCGTCGTTGCAATGACCTCATATGTTCCCCCTACTGAAGCGGGAATACCATAATCCGTAAAGCTTAAAATAAACGATAAAATAAACGCCCCACCAATCGTGCCAATAAGTGGCCGCAACACCGTATGGTAAAACCGACGCATTGGCTGGTCATTCATTAAAATGGATACAAGCATAAATCGTTGGTCTACATACTCCATCCCATTTGCAATAAGTAAAAAGGCAGCTGGCAATGTATACAACACATACCCAACAACTAAGCCATTAAATCCGTAAATCGAAAACAAAGGTTCACCTAATAACCGTGTGATAACGCCTTGATTGCCAAAAACATAGATAAGGACAAATCCATACGTAATCGTAGGCAATAACATCGGTAGCGTAATGATAAAACGCAGACCTTTTTTAAACGTCGCGTGAATCGTTGTAAAATATAATGTGTAAGCCACAATAAACGCGAGTGTAGTTGTCATCACTGCACTTACAAGCGAAACGGTTATGCTATTCCCAATCGAAGTAATAATGGACGATGATTGGAACACCTCTTTATAATGTTGCAATGTGAATGCGCCATTTTCACTGAACGACAGCCACAGCATATACGCTAGTGGCACAATGAGAAATACCGCAAAAACAATAAGTAACGGAACATAAAATAGACGCATTGTCTGTGTTGTTTTAAGCATACTGTTCACCAAACAAGCGATAAATGTTTTGGCGCTTTATATGCAATTGCTTCAAAATAAAATTTTCCACAAATGCGTTGGCCGGTTGGTTCACGATTTCAGTAGGCTTCCCGAATTGTGCCACATGACCGTCATTAATAATAAGCACCTTGTCTGATAAAGTGAGTGCTTCCTCTGGATCATGTGTGACGATAATGGTAGTTAATCCAAAATCACGTGCGATCGATTGAATACGCTCTTTAATCGATTCTTTAATGACACCGTCCAGTGCACTTAACGGCTCGTCTAGTAATAGAATCTTAGGCTTCATGACAAGTGTCCGCGCGATGGAAACACGCTGCTTTTGCCCACCCGATAATTGGCTAATGCGTTTATTTAAATGCGGCTCCAGCTCTAAGAAATCGATATATTCTTGAATGTCTTGTTTCGACACTTGTTTTTGTTGATTTTTAAGTCCATAGATGATGTTTTCATACGCAGTTAAATGCGGAAACAGTGCAAAATCTTGAAAGACGATATTAAATCCACGGTTCTTCATTGGCACATGGCTAATGTCTTCATTGTTATATATAATTTGACCACCTGTTTGCTCCGTTAACCCAAGAATGATGTTTAGTAATGTTGTTTTCCCACATCCACTCGGACCAAGTAGTGATAAAATTTCGCCATTTGCAACTTCAAAATTAATATTTCCTAATACCGTTTTTTCCCCATAACTTTTACTTATATTTTTTAACTGTAACAAAACTTTCACCTCACATTTGTTACTGTTAGTATAGAAAAGCTTTGTAAATCTTGTATGTAAGCATTGTAAATGATTATTAATTGTTGATTACTTTGCGACAAAGTATTGTTGAACTCTTGTATAATATGGTTATATTTCTAGAAAGGTTGATGACCATGTATCCGATCGAAAGACAACAAAAAATGATTGAATTGCTTGAAGAGAAAGGGATGATGAAGCTTTCTGCCTTGAGTAAAGTATTACAAGTATCCATGGAGACGGTTCGGCGTGATGTGCAAACATTGGTGGAGCAAGGTGCGGTCACAAAGTTTTATGGGGGCATTAAATTAGTAAAGCATGATAAGGCAGAATCACTCTTAGCAACAAGGCTAAAAGAAAACCTTTCTGAAAAAGAGAGGATTGCACAGCGTTGTGCTAATTTCATTGAGGAAGGCGATTCTATTTTTTTAGATAGTGGGACAACCACATTTCATATTGCCAAATATATTAAACATTACAAACAGCTAACTGTTATTACAAACTCTCTACCTATTGTGCTTGAGTTAATAAACAGTGAACTGAACGTAATTATTATTGGCGGGAAACTGCGTCAATCTGAAAACTCCATTACAGCCTATGATTTCTTGTTTAATTTTGAACGGTTAAATATTTCGAAAGCATTCATTTGCACAAGTGGCATTTCAGTAGAAAAAGGGCTGTCTGACTTTAATGTGGAAGAAGTCCAAACGAGAAGACAAATTATTCATCTTGCAAAAAAAGTGTTTGTAGCCGTCGATCATTCTAAATTTGAAAAAGATGTAACCGTACAAATATGTGATATAAAGGAAATTGACTATATCGTAACAGACCATACACTTGATGCCGTTTACGCCAAGAAATATGAAAAACAAGGCGTACAAATCATTACAACTGTATAATAGCTAAGCGCAGTCCCCCAGTTAACGGGGCGATTGCGCTTTTCTTTATGTTCTATAATCCAACCTTTAAAGTACCCCTTCTTGCTTTAATAGAAACAGTATATTTTACAAAGCATTTATGTTAACCTTTATTTTAAATAAGTTGACACAAATGGAAGGTGAATGTTTATGGGGTATAGGGAACGTTTAGCTACACTTGAAGCTAATCACTTATTACGCAATCTACTACCAGTCGATGCCACTGTAGAGCGGCCGTATATTAAACTGCACAACGATACGCTATTATCCTTTAACTCTAATGATTATCTTGGGTTTTCGACGCATCCGGCGATGATTGAAGCAGCTAGCAAAGCAACACAAATTTGGGGTACAGGATCGACAGGCTCTCGTTTTACATCCGGCAACTTTTTATTACATACCACACTTGAAAAACAAATTGCGATTTTTAAACAAACGGAAGCCGCCTTGCTTTTTAACAGTGGCTACGACGCCAATTTAGCAGTTCCAACAACGCTTGTACAACAAGACGATATCATTTTATCGGATACACTCAATCATGCCAGCATTATTGATGGGATTCGTTTAAGCAAGCGTAACTATCTCGTCTATCGTCATCGTGATGTGGAGCATTTGCGTGAATTATTAGCCAGTTTACCTGCTACCCAGCGCAAGTTTATTTTTACAGATAGTGTTTTTTCGATGGACGGCACACTTGCACCGCTCGAAGCGATTGTAGCACTCAAAAAACAATTTCATAATGTCATCATCGTCGTCGATGATGCACATGCAACAGGTATACTCGGAGAAGACGGACGTGGTACAGCGAATCATTTTGCACTTGAACGTGATATTGATATTACGATTGGCACATTATCTAAAGCATGCGGGGCTTCGGGTGGCTTCATTGCAACGAATCAAGTATTTGCTGACTATATCCGTAACTTTGCACGCTCGCTCATTTATACAACGGCGCTACCGCCAAGTGTCGTAGCTTCCGCTTCAACAGCACTTACACTAATGCAGGAGGAGCCTTGGCATCAAAAACTTGTAATGGATTTAACAAAGCAGCTCGCAGACGGTCTACATTCTAGAAAAATACATTTTGTTGGTGGCGAAGTACCGATTTTCGGGGTTTCATGTGGAACAAGTGAAAAAGCTTTAGCACTACAAGCTCATTTGCATAAAGCAGGAATTTTTGCCTCGGCTATTCGCCCTCCTACTGTGCCAGAAGGAGAAGCACGAGTGCGTATTACATTGAGCGCGAAACATACTAGCGAGCATATTTCATTGTTATTACAGGCGCTAGGAGGTTTTTATGATGAATAGCAGGGCACGTCTCATTACAGAAATCGCTCTCCTTGCAGCAGTGATTTCGATAACTGGGATGATTAAAATTCCACTCGGCTTTCCAGGGACAGAATTTCAATTTTCTGCGCCTGTTGCTGTCGTTATCATGTCCGTTTTCGGCTTTAAAAAATACTTCACGGCAGGCGTGATTTCCAGCACTATTTTATTTTTACTTGGCATGCATAATATTATCAATGTCGCAGTTGCTATGATTTTCCGTTTAGTCGTTGGCGCCATTATTGCTGGCTTTGGGCGCAATATTATTGCCATTTCAATTTCTGGTCCGATTGCTGTACTTACCTCTCGTTTTATTTTAAGTAAGGTACTAGGCGTGCCCTATATAACACTTATCCTAGGGAGCTTACCAGGCATCGTTATTACACTACTCATTAGCTATCCAATGTATAAAGTGGTACTGAAAACATTAGAAGGTAGAAAGGTTGTTGCAGTTGAATAATTGGTACAGTGTACGTATGCGTGCCTCGCTACACGATAAGCATATTTCTGGTGGAGAAACACTCGTGCCTGCTACACGCATTCATGAAGTCGTAAACTATTTACAGCAAAAAGCTTTTTCGCATAGCCGCGGTGTGCCAACGAATTGCCATATTACAATCGAAGCCATTACAGAACCACTTGTACCGATTACCATGCTAAAAGTAAATGAAACACACTGCCATACACCGCTGCACGCGCTAACGGATTTCATTACATCACATGGCATTAGTGAAATAGCATTAAAGCAGGCGATTCAATTACTCCACGCTAATACTAATTTACGCGGGGCAGCACTGCTACACGCTACTACTGGGGCACGGCTTGATTTGCTAGCAAACCGCGGTGTACGTGTGACGCGCATAGCCTATGATGCCCCATTCCTTGAAAAATGGTGTACTCAATTTCCGCAATACGCTAATGCACGTATTGAAGAGGCCCTACTCCTTGCATCAGCTGTGGCAAGTTGTGATGGGATTATTGGGGAGCTTTGTATTTCTGACGATCCTACCTATACAACGGGCTATTTCGGTAGTGCCGTTTCAGGCTATACACGCATTCACCACATGAAAAAACAAGGTGAAGAATGTGGTGGGCGAGTCTTTTTTGTAAAAGGTAATACTGATATTGAGGAGACTATTACCTACCTACAGCAAAAACCTTTGCTTGTCTGCCGATAATAGCTAAAGTTTCCTCCCACCCTATACAGCAAAAAATACGCATCAGCTACTAAAAAGCAACGATGCGTATTCTCTTAATGTTCTGCTCGCCACTACGGGGACCCCAATACCTACCTAATAAACAGGGAATTCAACACGAATAGTAGTTCCTTCATTTTCTTTACTATCCACATGTATTTTCCCTTCATGTAACTGAACAATCGTTGACACGATAGACAAACCTAGGCCTGTGCCTTCGACTGTTCGTGTACGCGAAGTATCCGCTCGGTAAAAGCGCTCAAATATCCTGTCTATTTCTGTAGTACTTAAACCAATCCCTGTATCTTCAAAGGTTACAATGATGGACGCTGCACATTGCTCAACCGTTATATCGATCGTACCATCCGGTTGATTGTACTTAATCGCGTTTGTTAATAAATTATCCCAAACCGTATTTAATAAGGAGGGATCTCCGTTGATATCGAGATCAGGTAATGTGTAGCTGAGCATAATGCCCTTTTCCCCTATTACCCATTGATAATTTTGTACTAATTCTTTTAGTTGCTTCCCTACATTAAAGCGTTTCTTTTGCATAATCTCTTCATTACGGTCTAATGAAGCAAGTAATAATAACTGTTTCGTTAACGTAGATAACCTTTTAATTTCACCATTGATAATGGAAATGTATTGCTTTCTTTCTGTATGACTGAGTGAATCATTTTCTAATAAGGTTGTATAACCCTTTATATTGGATAACGGCGACTGAATATCATGGGAAATGTTCGAGATAAATTCCTTTCTCGTATCCTCTACCCTCTCTAATTTTTTCGCCATTTGTAAAAAGCTTCGCGAAAGCTCCCCTAACTCATCTTGCCGATTATCATCTAGTTGAATGTTGAAATGACCATTCGCAAGAGATGTGGTTGCTGTTGTTAACTTTGAAATCGGTTTAACTAAAAACTTTGTACTAATAATTACAAAAATAATACTTAACAAAACGGTTAGTCCGAGTAGCGCTGCAAAGAGTAAATGCATTTCATTAAACAAAAGCTTTAGATTCGGTCTCAAAAATAAAGCATATTGCTTTCCGTTATGGGTTAATGGCACACCAATCGTATTATTTAATTCATTTGCAAAAAAACCGGTTACAAATGTTTCACGTGGAAAATAAAGAATTCCATGATAAACATTTCCATTCAGTACATATTCTTGTGCTGAGCTCGCCAACTGTTCATTTCTAAATGGCGCGCCGAAAAATGATGCTTCTCCCGTCTGATCAACTAAATACATTTGATAGCCGATAGAAGCGATGTTTTCTAAATACTCCTGTAAATCAAGCGTAGGATGTTCGTCCGTATATGTGGCGATCGATTCAGCAATTACAGTTGTTTTATGGTCGTTGTAAGGTTTCAATTTTTGCTGGTAATACATATTGGATAAAAAAAAGGCCAGCATGCCACTAAAAAGCATAATCCCAATCGTCATGAGCACAAACTTCGTATAGAGGGACTTCATGCTTGTTTTACCTCCAGCGCATAACCAACCCCGCGCACCGTTTTAATTTGAAAATCGTCCGTCCATTTAGAAAAACGCTCTCTTAATCGTTTTATATGGACATCTACGGTACGCTCATCCCCTTCATAATCGAGCCCCCAAATGTGTTCGATAAGTTGATCTCTCGAAAACACTTGTGCAGGGTTGGCCATTAGCCAAAACAACAGTTCAAACTCCTTTAAAGGTAGCAGTATCGTTCTCTCACCGATTTTCACTTCATAGCTTTTTTTATTGATCGTTGTTTCACCTATACGAATAATCGATTCATCTGCCTGATGGTCGTATCTGCGTAGCAATGCTGTAATGCGAAAGCTCAGCTCTTTTGGTTCAAACGGTTTCACTAAATAATCATCGGTACCCGCTAAAAACCCTTGCTCCTTATCTTCAATTTGATTTTTAGCGGTCAACAAAATGATTGGGATATGGAAGTGCTTGCGAATCTCCTTTGTTAATGTAAAACCATCCATAAAAGGCATCATCACATCGACTACTGCTAAATCACAATGCTCTTTATGAAGGACTTTTAAAGCCTCGACCCCATCCTTTGCTTCCAATACTTTATAGCCTTGTTCAGATAAGTAAATACGAACAAGCTGTAACACATGAATATCATCATCTACAATTAAAATTGTTGTCATCACAATTTCTCCTATACTTTCGTGATATATGAAAAATAGCCCAGCCTAAGCGGAGCTATTTTAAACAGTATACTATCAAATATTAACCTAAAGCTTCATTTTGTATAATGAGACCGTCGCTCATTTTGATGATTCGGTCTGCAAAAGGTAACATTTCTTCATCATGTGTGACCATTAATGTCGTAATGTTTAGCGTTTTTGTTAATTCTCGGATTAACTCCATCACATCTTTTGATCTTGTTGAATCTAAACTCGCAGTTGGTTCATCTGCAAAAAGCACTTTTGGCTTATGGATAATCGCACGAGCAATAGCTACTCGCTGCTTTTCCCCACCAGATAATGAAGATGGATAGGCCTGCTTTCGATGTTCCATCCCGACTAATTTTAAAATGGCATCTATTTCTTTTTTCTGCTCACGTTTAGTTTGTTTGGATTCAGAAACATCGAGCATCAGCTGAAGTTGCTCTTCAACTGTCAAGAAAGGCACAAGATGGGCAAATTGAAACACAAAGCCGAATTGACTTGCCCGTATTTGTCGAATTTGCTCTTGATTCATTGCATTTAAATTATTTCCTTCGAATAGTATTTTCCCATCTGTTGCAGGCTGTAATCCGGCAGCAATTGTTAGAAGTGTACTTTTCCCAGAACCCGAAGCCCCTACTAACGCTGTAATTTCCCCTTGGTTTAATGTAAGGTTCACACCTTTTAAGATGTCTTCCGCCACTTCACCGTTACTAAACGTTTTTTTCACTTCATCCATTGTAAAAAATGCCATGTTACACCTCTCCTTGCTGAATCGCTTGTAGCGGTTGGATTTTTTTAATCTGCCACCCTGAGATAGTCGCACCGACAAACCCGATCATTAAAAAGACGAGCGATAAGATTAGCGTTGTTTCAAGCGGTAAACTAAAAGGCATTCCTTTCGGAGCAATGACATGGAACCCTTGACTGAGCCCCACAGAAATAGTGAGGGCAATTGCCGTAATACAAAGCATCTGTGTCCACATCATGTTAAATAATGTACTTGTTTTAACACCAATCGCTTTTAAAATGCCATATAAGCCCAATTTCTGTACATTCATCATATAGAAGAAGATGGCAAACAGCATCCCACTAATCACGACTAGGAACCAAACGATCATATTCAACGAAAGCTGTTCCGCATTGTAACTTGGAATCGTATTCAGGAACTCCTTATTCGAAAATAATTGCAAGCCACTTACTTCCTGTACCTGCTCATTGCCTGGTACGAAAATTAATTGCATCTCTTCAACTCTGTACATTTCTTTGTAATTTTCTATATTAATAAAAGCTACTGGTGCATGGCTAAATTTCTTTTCATCTACAAAACCTTTCACGACCAATTCACCACTCAATTGGTTGTTCGTTAAAATATCTCCAACCTTTATGCCATCCTCTTGAAGCGAACGATTCAGAATCACTTCACCGGGTTGAACATCCTCAAATAAATCAGAATGAGTAGCAGCAACAAAAGCTACACTTTGCTGCTTATTATATTGATCATTTAAAAAACCCATTTGGATTGATAGCGCTGTTGCCTCTGGATGAGCGCCTAACACTTCCTCCTGCATGCTACGATCGATTTTCGATAAATTATAAGATTTGTCTGCCTCTGCACTCATATAAAACTGTCCATTCGGCAAATCCTTTATTAACGCTGCATTGTCTTGTGATAAACCATTCGCTAAACCAGATATCATAAATGTTAATAAGCTAATTAAAAAAACAATTGAACCAAAAATCAAAAACTTGCTTTTGTTTTTCTTCATTTCTTTCAAAGCAAGGTTCATATCTATTCCTCCCATCGCATTCTTTCTACACTTAGAATAGATGACTTATATGAACAGAAGATGAACAAAGCTTTACATTTTAGAGCGTAATCCCTACTCTCCCTACCCCTTATTTCATCATTAAGTAGAACTTTATTATGCATAATGCGTTTACATTGGTGGATGGAAATTTTGTTAATAAATGGGGTGTAAAGATGAATCGTGAAAAGCTCAAACAATTTGATTGGACACTTGCCTTTATATTACTTGTCTTTTTATGCATTAGTATACTAGCCATTTCATCTGCTCAGACATCAAGCTATATCAACAGTAATTTTGCGCTGAAGCAAATTGTTTATTATGGCATGGGCGCTTGTATTATTGGATTTATCATGCTTTTTGATATGGAGCAATATAAGAAAATCGTGTGGTATTTATATGGTTTTGGGGTACTTTTACTCGTAGTGTTAATTTTCATGCCCGAAGGAAAAGGACAAATCGGGGAAATCGTGAACGGCGCCAAAAGCTGGTATCATACGCCAATTGGCAATATACAGCCGTCTGAATTCATGAAGACCTTTTATATACTCGCCTGTGCGAAACTCATTAGCGTACACAATGAAAGTGAAACCATCAAAACATTAAAAACTGACTTTATGTTACTTGCCAAAATAGCGGCAACTCTTATCGTGCCATTAGCGCTTGTTTTCGATCAGCCAGACCTTGGTTCTTCACTTGTATTTTTAGCTATTACATTAGCACTCATTATCGTCGCAGGTATTTCATGGTATATTATTGTACCAACATTAGCAATCGGTGGCGGAATAGCAGTATTACTACTATGGATGGCGGTTTATATGCCTAACTTCTTACAAGAAAAGCTTGGCTTTAGAGGATATCATTCTGGGCGAATTTATTCTTGGCTAGATCCACACTCTTATTCAGCCAATGAAGGATTCCAACTCATTTCCTCTTTAAATGCGATTGGCTCAGGAGAAATTATAGGAAAGGGCTATCAAGACCGAGAAGTGTATGTCGTAGAAAATCATACCGATTTTATATTTACGGTCATTGGAGAAGAGTAGGGATTTTTAGGTGCGAGCTTAGTTATCTGCTTATACTTTTTACTCATTTATCATTTAATACAAACTGCCTTTATAGTGAGGGATTCGTTTAGTACCTATATTTGTGCAGGTATCATCGCTATGATTACATTCCATGTACTTGAAAACATCGGTATGACAATTCAATTGCTACCGATTACCGGCATTCCGCTACCGTTTATTAGCTATGGTGGCAGCTCACTCATGGGCAATGCACTCGCCTTAGGACTCATTTTTAGCATGAGGTTTCATCATAAACAGTATATGTTTACAACAGATGAGGAACATTAACACGTTAAAAGGCGAGGCCCTACAAACCGTTGTAGAGACTCGCTCTCACCCTAAGCATACCTTATAGTAACAATACACCTTCAACCAATATTTACTTCGGGATAATCATCCAATGTGAATCTTGTAACGTTATTTGCTTTTCTTCTTTTGTTATAGTCATAGAATAACGAATGTACGTTTCAGTTTCCTCATCTACTGTAATTTCTGCATTTTCAATACTTGTTTTTAATGATACCAGTTCAATTGTACGCTCTTTATTTTCTTGATGTTCGTTTAACAATCTCTCTATATGTCGAAGTATTATCGCTCTATCATGCGCTGTCGCTTTTCGCACAATCTTTCTTTCCTGGAGTAATAATTCTTCAATTTCTTTTCTACTGAGCATCCTTATCGCCCTTTCCATGTACTACTCTAACGCTTCAAACGCCGCTTTATATCAAAAAAACCGATTGTACCGCATATGCATACACCTAACCCCATTAACCCTGTCAAAAACCAACTGTCTCCCCAATTCACAATGAAGCTATATAAACAACCTAATGCAACCAGTATCGCTGCATATTTTGCTCGCCACTGCTCTAGCTTTGACTGCTTGCTATTGCTCACAATACCCCCTCCATATCTACTTATTTGTCCTGCATTACCGCGCATTAGGACGGCCACATCTTCCTAAATCTCACTCTATTTCTCGCTTCATTCGCTCGAACATATGTATATTTGAATAATATTGAATACCTTTAGATTCATTAATCGACTGTTTCATATGGCGTTCATATGCCAAACGATCCCCTCGAGCAAAGGCTAATTGTGCACGTAAACTCGACTGCATCCAAGGCGTTTGTACCGTATAATTGTTCATTTCTGTCTCATCATTTTCCAGTGCCGCAACTAGCGCAAGTGTGTATTGTCCAATTTCCGTTTGTGCAACAGGGGCAATTAGATGACGGGCTGCATCAAAATCCTTTAGGAACACTGCGCGATTCGCACCATATACCGCCTGCAACTTTTTATTGTTATATTTTTCTAACACACGATCGAGTGCCGCAATCATCTGTGCATCTGAACCCTCACGTAATTGATAGAAATAGTCAAACATTGGATTATTCCGTTGCTGATTAATATACTTCGTAATGCCCTTTAAATTTTGTGATCGATAAAGTATATAAAGCATCCATGGTATTTCAAGTGACGCTATGAAAGCAAACACTACAAGTGCCACCCATATTGGCCAGTCTAACGCCGAAAAGCCAATCCCTAATACAAGTGCAAGTGGAATCATCCACAGTAATTTTTTTAACACCCTCATCCCTCCGATACTATTCTCTTTATGTGCCTAGCTGACTTTAAAAATGCCTTACATGACAATCTTCCAATGAGGGTCCTTCACTTTTCTGACAGAGGGAATGCTCGCTTCGTCACAAGCACCAAATTGTATGTAATTTTGCTGAGCCTTCTTTAATGGTGGCACATTTGCTCCGCCTTCAACATCAGGGTGATTAAACTGCACATTATCATCTTCCCAATAACATATTTCACATATTTCACAAATTTCAAATGTACCAGGTGGCTTTTCAGTCAAAGTTTTGTAGCCACAGCAAGGACAAGTATACTTCATCACAATTCCTTTCTTTCATTTTTAGTCCCTTTCAAATCGTTGTTCACCTCAAATAGAGTAGCTAGCATCCACGCAAAAACGCTTTCTCTACTCCTTCAACAGCACATCGTATGTTGTAAAATTTCATTATTAACGGATGTGTATCCTCCGTAAAATACAACTTCTTTAATTTTCGTTTTCCTAGCCTTCTATCAAACATCGAAAATGCACGGATCATGATATTTTCTGATCTTAATGCTTCTTCGATAGATAAATTGCTATAGTTCATCAATGGAGCATACAGATGATAGCTTGCAAAAAGACTTTGCCTCATCAGGATTTCTTCTGCATAGTCTGAGGCCTCAACTAAAGCTTGTCGTTCCTTAGATTGGAACATCATTTCCCAATTTTGGTTATACGGAATGCCGCTTAAATTTACTTCTGCTTTCATCTGTTCATATAAGTGCCCATGCTTTACGGCAAATGTAAGATCAGAAGCACTCAGGATTTCTTTTTTATCAAATGTGATCCATATTCTGCTCGGACCATCATGGATACGATAAACCGTTGCATGTAGCTGGATACGCCCCTTTAACTTGGCACATAAAAAGCCTTCCAGTCTGGCTTTCGTTTTACTCCATTGCAAAGTCATCCCCCCTTTATTTGCGCCTTCAGTTTTCGAAAAAATAGCGCTAGAATGGTGTGAAATCTAAAATCACACCATTCTGTAGTTCATTAAATTCTATACTTCTTAACAAAAGAATACCTCATATATTACTTCCCACGTTTCAACAAGAATTTCCAAGCACCGACATTCATAACGATCAGTACAACTAAGTAAATGACCGCGCCATAGGTAAACTTTGATGCTATGAAGTAATGAATCCCCGCTAAGATGGCTATCGGAATAAGCAGCAAGAATGTTTGCCACCCTTGAGCATCGTTGATTTCATTGTAAGGCTTGGCAAAAGGAATTTTGCTCCCAAGTCCGATATAACAAATGACCGTGTATAAACAGCTTGCTACTAAAACAACCAATAAATCAGGAAGAATCCTTGTTCCATAAATAAAGCAAAAGACCATGCTTAAAACGACATATATTGGTATATACAACTTTATTAAAAACGCTTTTAAGCTACCTTTTTTTAAATCCGTATAGTTACCGATTGGGAACGCTTTATAAATCCAAGCCGCTTTATATGTTGCCGAATGACCAAGCATGAGCACCGCAGTCGGAATAATGAGCATACTAAAATAAATCGTTAAATAACTCATGCTGACCGCATAATCCACATCGTCTGTTCTCATCACATTAAACATAAAAATGAACGGAATAACGAAAGAAAACCCTAAAGATGGATAGACTTTCAACTTAAACTCACGCTCTTGTTTCAGCATAAGAGAAGAAAAACGATAAAAAGCTCTTTCCTCATTTGTTCGGCAAATGACTCTTAATAACGACTCCTTTAGACGATTGTGCTTTGCCTTTTTCGACTTGCTTGTATTTAATAATTTTTGCAGATTGCGTTCAAAGGTCGGGATTAGCTTAATGTACAGCCCAATCGATACGATGGGCATAACAATCGAGAAAACGCTAAATACGACTGTGAATACAGACCGATCCCCATTCAGCAGTAACTCATACGGTGCAGCAAACCACATCGGAATGAGAAAAACACTCCACCAATGAAACTCCATAACGATATCTAAATTAACAAGTTCAAAGGACCTGACGAGGAATTGATAGCCGATCATCAGTACTAATGACAAGGCAATTTGTACATAATTAATAATATCCTTTAGCCTTTCCCCATCAAAAAATCGTAAAATCACCATATATAAGATAGCTGTAAGAACGACAATAAAAATATCGATTAATACAAGCTCAAACACCGTTAAAAGAAAGAACAAAATACCTTGTTGGAACAAGGCGACGATCAGAGGAATCGCCGTCACGGCAATCGTTAAATACGTTAAATAGATGAGGATATGCATGAATTTCGCTGCGTTCACCGTTTTTGCAGCGATTGGCTTAGTAGAAAGAATGCTTCTATCTCGGACATCTAATAGGACAGAAGAGAAATCCGCAATCATCGATGTCATAATCATAAAAATAATGATGGCATACGTAATACTCATCTGAAAAAGGAAGTTCTCGCCAAAAGCCATAAACGGAATCAGCACAAGACCGATTAAAGTATAAATCCATAAAGATTTGATGTAACCGTACTTTTTTTCTTCGCTTTTTTTCGTTGCTGCTTGGCTAAATAAAGTCGGGACCCTGCGCTCATCCATTGTCAGCTTAATGTGGAGGATTTGCCTCATAACTTCATAATCGACCCCCATTTTAATAAAAAGAAATCGCATGTTATCCAGCAGTTTTAATGTTTTAAAATCCCTCATCATGACACCTCTTGTACAACGGAAACAAATTGTTCGCCAATTTCCTTATAGTTGTCGAAACCCGTCAACTGATTAAAGATTCCCTCCAATGTTCCTGTAGCATTGTCTGCCTGTAGCTCAGCAAATGTGCCGTCCGCAGCGACTTTTCCGTCATTCAACAAAATAATACGACTACTAATTTTTTCAACAACATCCATGAGGTGAGACGAATAAAAGATCGTCTTTCCTTGCGCAGCCAATTGAGACAAAATTTCTTTGAAAATCATGACACTATTCGCATCTAATCCATTAATCGGTTCATCTAAAAACAAAATATCCGGATTATGCATAAGACTAGATATAATTAAAAGCTTTTGCCGCATTCCTTTCGAATAAGAGGAAATCCGTGAATGATATGCTTCACCAACACCGAATAGCCCCATTAACGTTTCGGATTTAGTCGTAGCCACTTCTAAATCTAGCCCATACAGTTGACCGATAAAGGTTAAATATTCATAACCCGTTAAATTATCATACACATCTGCTATTTCTGGTACATAGCCAATTCTTCGTTTGTATTCAATCTGATCTTGCTGGATATTCTCTCCGAACAGCTTAATTTCTCCGCCATAATCACCTTCCATCCCTAAAATAATTTTGATCGTTGTACTTTTTCCTGCACCATTCGGACCAATATAGCCAATAATTTCGCCTCTTGAAACATGCAAGTCAATCCCTTTTAATATCTCTTTATTGCCATAGCTCTTTGTCAAATTCGTAATCGTCAAAATTGCTTGTTCATGCATTATGTAGCCTCCTTTCTGTCTTTCTTATATACGAATGAACAACCAAATAGTTCCAATGTGAATATTTATTATACAAATTCTAATAACCAAAATTTTATTATAGTAGAATGCAAATAATGTTTAGGATAACTGTATTTAGAAAAATCCTTTATCTTTTTCGATATACTTACATAATCTTGAAACTTTTTAAAGGTTCTATTGCCTCTAATAGGTGAAAGGAGGTTGCAATATGACCGATTCAACTCAACTTGTTTATACAGCCATTGCTGGAGATGAACATGCATTTGAACAACTCATTATTCATGAAGGTGAAAAACTCTATAAAATTGCTTACTTACATATGCAAAACAAAGAAGATGCATTAGACGTAGTACAAGAAGCAACTTTTCAAGCATTTTTATCGATCAACCAATTAAAGGAGCCCTCTTTTTTTAGTACGTGGCTTGTGAAGATACTGATTCATACTGCCTACAAAATGCTAGAAAAACAAAAGCGAACTGTACAATTGCCGCATGAAACGATTCAATTCATTTTGGAATCTAATCAATCCGAGAAAGCAACTATTGATTTGTCCGAAGCTTTGAGGAATTTAAATGCAGATTATCGCAACTGTATCACATTATATTATTTTTACGATTTACCGATTAAAACCATTTCGAATGTTCTGGGCAAACCACCGTCTACAATTAAAACCCACTTACGGCGCGCAAAAATACAATTGAAAAGTGTGTTAAGGGAGGAATACTATGCGAAACGATTTATTTGAAGAGATTGAAGTGCCAAACACGGAAGTACAGCACGCCATTAAACAGGGCATTTCGAAAGGTAAACAAGCACAAAAGCTTCGTAAAAACAAAACAATCAGCAAACGTATTTCGATTTTCAGTTCTGTGGCTGCCGCTGCAGTGTTAGCATCCGGCTTAGTCATTGCACCAATCGGCAATGTATTAGCAGAGGTCCCCTTTATCGGAGATTACTATCAAAAGTTTCAGTTATCGATTGGCAAGGAACTGGCTTCAGAGCAGTTATTAACAAAGGTTAATGAGTCTGTGACAAACAATGGTGTAACGATGGCTATTACTTCCGCTTTCTACGATGGATATTTTTTAGGCATTACATTTAAAGCTACAGGTGCAAAGTTATCCGATGAGATTGGTGATGGCAAAGGACCCGAGTCTGGATATACCTTTGACTTATTTAAACAAAACGATGACACGGATGAATTCGGAGGAACAAATGCCCGATTAGTCAAAGAGGGTGATGCCTACGTTGGGGCAATTATTTTTGATAATGATCGAGAATTGAACAATCTTACGACTTTACCTATTACGTTTACCTATATAGCAGGGGTATTTGGAGAATGGACCTTTAATGTTCCGATTGAAACATTACCTTCAAAAACCCAATCATTGCAACAGGCATCCTCATCTAAAGACCAAGATTATATCGTTCAATTTACAGATGCGATTATCAATAAAACAAGCCTAATTGTCCATTTTGATATTCAAAAACAAGCGGGACTTGAAGGAGAGCGCTTCCTATTTAGAGGCAAAGTTAAAACAAAGAATGGCTACGCCTCTTTAAGAAGGGAACATAACAATTCAATTATTCTCGAAAAGGGTATAGATACAGAAACCGTTATTCTTGAGCCTTACTTTAAAATCGGGAAGAAAGAAATAGACTTAACACCCATTGAAATTCAATTGAAATAGGGTGCTTCTACAAGTACTAAATAGACAAAATCACCTATTCTTATCCTAAGTTCCACCTAATCAATTAGTGGCGATGAAAACAATCGCCACTAATTGACGTTTCATTTCATTGTGTATACCTCGCCTTCTCTATATTTTTCCACTTCAATAAAAACACTTAAGAAATATTGTCATAATTAAATCCCCTAAAACCTCCAATGGTACATAGATTCTGAGCGCAGTAAGTAACGACAGTAATATTTGCGCACCGATAAATAGCTTTGGAAATAGACCGTCCTCAATTTTTACGATTTCTTTTGATACAATAAAAGACATAAACACAATGTAAAATAGTTGTTAAAATTCAATTAAATTACTTAATTAAGACACAAAGGGCGGGATATATTTGAATAAACGAATCTTAATCGTAGAAGATGATCATGATATAAGCACTATGATTCATGAGACTTTAGAGAAGAATGGATTTACAGTATCAGCTGTTTTTGATGGAGAGGCAGCACTAAAAATAGGAGATACACAAAATTTCGATTTAATTCTACTAGATCTTATGCTTCCTAAAATTGATGGCATAGAATGTTTAAAATTAATTAGAACTAAAAGTACGATTCCTATCCTAATCATGTCTGCCAAAGGAGAGGATGTAGATAAAGCTTTAGGACTTGGGTTTGGTGCAGATGATTATATATCCAAACCTTTTTCGATGATTGAATTAATCGCGAGAATTAAAGCACTTATTAGAAGAACAACTGATTACATGTTGCCAACCCATCATCAGGAGAGCGTGCAAAATGGTTGTCTTGAAATTGGTGATTTAATCATCGACATAAACAGCTTTTCTGTCAAAAAACATAATGTCGATTTAAAACTTACCTTAAAAGAATTTAATATTTTAAAGCTATTTATCAGTAGACCTAGTCAAGTTTTTACAAAGTCTATGCTATATAACCTCGTATGGCAAGAGGAATATTATAAAGATGAAAATGTCATCAATGTACATATTCGACGTCTTC
Organism: Lysinibacillus sp. LZ02; assembly: GCF_050613145.1. Classification (GTDB taxonomy): domain Bacteria; phylum Bacillota; class Bacilli; order Bacillales_A; family Planococcaceae; genus Lysinibacillus_B. The sequence goes on from NZ_CP192507.1 coordinate 4,001,391, forward strand.
GAGAAAAAATCGAAGATGACCCTTCCAATCCAAAGTACATAAAAACTTTGTGGGGAATTGGTTATAAGTTGGGGGAGTTTTAATATGGCTTATTTAGCTCTCATTTTATTTATTTTCTCTCTAGGACTGAATGTATATTTCTTTCACCAGCGTAAAGTACATATAAAAGAAATTTACTATATTGAAAAAAAGCTTCAAGAAACAATTAATAATAACACGCATGAAAATTTATTATTGTATACAAATCATCATCACATCCAAAAATTATTAATACAAATAAACCGCCTTGTAGAACATAATCAAAAAACAGTAGCTAATTTTCATAAAGTAGAAAGATCCATGCGAAAGATGTTATCTAATATTTCTCACGATCTTAGAACACCTCTTACTGTTGTGCTTGGTTATATCGAAATGCTATTACATGATGAACAGATTACTGAAGAAAAAAGAAAATCCTTACTACATACGGTTCATTTAAAAACAGTAGAAGTTTTAGATTTAATTAAACGCTTTTTTGAACTGGTTAAGCTTGAATCTGAAGATAGTAAACTTGAAATTTCAAAAGTGAATGTGAGTGAACTATGTCGAAAAATCATCCTAGATTATTATGAGATTTTAACAAAGAAAGAATTTGAAGTATCGATTGAAATACCCGAAGGACATATGTTTGTTTTAGGAAACGAAGACGCCATCCAGCGTATACTCCATAACTTAATTTCGAATTCAATCAAGTATGGAGCAGACGGGAAAACAATTGAATTCAAACTTACTTATAAAAACGACTCTGTATACATAGAAGTATCTGACAAGGGAAAAGGAATTATGGAAATAGATCGGGATCGTGTATTCGAGCGACTATACACAATGGAGGATTCTAGGAACAAGCTTTATCAAGGAAGTGGGCTAGGTTTAACTATTACGAAAAGATTAGTTGAACAATTAGGAGGAAACATATTTTTAGATAGTATCCCCTATCAAAAAACCACATTTACTGTTGAATTAAAGCGTGTTTCTTTTTAATCCGTATTGTAGCTTAAGGTTTTTGTAAGAAATGGGTAATAAAAAAGAAACTTCCTATCAATAGAATAGAAATAACAGAAAGGGAGGTACAGTATATGACTTATATTATTCAAACAAATAATCTCACAAAACTTTACCAAGGGAACGCCGTTGTATCGAATGTAAATATGCATGTAAAAAAAGGTGAAATTTATGGTTTATTAGGTCCGAATGGTTCCGGTAAAACGACGATTATGCGCATGATTATGAATTTATTGAAGCCATCAAGCGGCGAAATTCTCGTCCTTGGTGAAAAAGTAACATCGACATCTTACGAAATGCTAAAACGTATGGGGAGCATTATTGAATACCCCGTTTTTTATGACAAATTAACGGCAAGAGAGAATTTACAGCTTCATTGTGAATATATGGGTTACTACAACACAGATGCGATCAATTCTGTTTTAAATATGGTACAGCTAAAAGATTTTGAAGGAAAAGCCGTAAAAGATTTTTCTTTAGGGATGAAGCAGCGCCTAGGTGTTGCAAGAGCTATTATAACAAAACCAGAAATTCTCATTTTAGATGAACCAATAAATGGACTAGATCCTCTAGGAATTAAAGAATTTCGAAACCTTTTTCAAATGTTAAGCAAAGATTATGGCATGACATTGTTACTATCTAGCCATATTCTTGGCGAAATAGAGCAGATTGCCGATACTATTGCTGTAATCAAAGATGGACAGCTTATTGAGGAAGTATTAATGGACGATATTCGTCTCCAAAATACAGAGTATATTGAATTGAAAACGAATGATGTAAAGAAAGCAGCCTATGAAATACATGATAAATTAAATATTTCTAACTTTAAGGTACTTGATGATACAACGATTCGTATATATGACCTAAACATACCACAAGGAGAAATATCGAAGACACTTGTATTAAATAATATTTTAGTTGAATCCATAAATAAAAAAGAGCACACCTTAGAAGATTACTTTTTCAAGATAATCAACGGAGGTAGAATAAATGTTTAAGCTTATAAAACTTGAGATAAAAAAATATAAACTGTTCAACTATTGGAAAGGTGTACTTTTGGCGAATATTGGATTCATTGCCTGCCTATTTATGATTTATACTTTGGAAAAGTTAGACGAAAATATTCCTTTTGAAGATTTTGAAATGGTAACACTTATCATTAGTTCTACAATACGTGCAACATTCGTTATTTTCGCATCTGTACTTATTGTTAAGTTAGTGATCGATGAATATAGAAATAAATCCATAAATATCATGTTCACATACCCAATTAAACGTAAGAAAATCATGCTATCTAAATTAACTATTATTGTAACTTTCACCTTTCTAACCGTCATGTTGTCTACAGTGTTTATGAATGGGCTTGTCTATGTACTCGATTTATTTTTTGACCTTATACCAGGCGAAATCAAAATAGAAGCACTTACTAAAAGTATCGTAACTGCATTCTTTCACTCTCTTGCTACTGCTGGCTTGAGTCTTATTCCTCTATTATTTGGAATGCCTCGAAAATCAGCACCAGCTACAATTGTTTCTTCTATTTTTCTCGTCTCCCTAACTAGTTCTACAAGTGACAACTTCACCCTGTTTTCTGTTATCGCAGTCCCTATTTCCCTTGGGTTGCTTGGTTTAATAATAGGGTACTTATCCATTAGAAATATAGAGGAAATAGATGTGAAGGTATCATAGTTTATAATGCATTAGATGTTATGACGACGAGCGGACATGTTGAAGCAATTTTTGAAGAAAAACCAAAATCACTCAGAGTAGATTTCAAAAGGGATTCTAGAAAACCAATTATTCAATTGGAGGCCATTATCTCTGAAGATATAGGAAAAAATCATGCCATTGGCGTAATTGGCAAAGATGATAAGACCTTAACCGTTAGAACCATTTCTGGTGATTTTATATTAAAACAAAGGTGAGATTTATTCCTAACGAATGTCACCTATGATAAACCAATATTACCGATATTCAACAACCCAAATCAGTTAGACCTTCTTCAACTGAATATAATACAAAAAGATAAGTTTAATTTTAAAGATTTATAAGAAAGGGGGGAGATAAATTTGACTAAAAACGAAAATATATATTTGGTTGCAATAGTAGTTATGACTATTGTTTCTTTTTCTAACTTTTTTGGGTTTAATATTGCTGGGCTAACTGTTATTGTTGGTATTACATTTTTCTTTATCAATAGATTTTCGAAAAAAAATGTTACTTCTGATAATGCCCTCAATGTGAAAGCTATCGGTACAAATTTAAAAGACAAATCAATTTGTTTTTGGATTTTTTCCCCAATGATTATGAACATTATCTGTTTCACTTTGGCAACATTGTTCTTGCCTGAATTTATCGAACACATTTATAACAGAACAGAGTTTGTGGTTTCGCTTGATAAAATATTATTACTTGTTCTTCAACTTGCTATTTTTGCAGTAGGTGAAGAAATTGCGTGGCGAGGTTTTTTCCAAAAGCAATTAAGTAAATGGTTCCCAATCTTCCCAACGTTAATTTTGACTTCTATTATATTCTCATTCGGTCATTTCTCAGTGGGGAATATTGCTGTAGTCAGTTATGATATTCTCTTCATCTCCATAAATAGCCTTCTATACGGTGTTGTATTTTACAAAACAAACAATGCTTGGCTAAGTGCTATTTCACATTTTATTGCTAATTTGTTCGGTGCTATCGTCATCATATTATTTTTGAGATAGATTAATTTTGAAACTAATAGTAAAGAGAACCTCTCCATGGTAAGGTTCTCCCTATATTTGCATTAAAATCAACAATAGTATTTAAAATAGCTTACAGATAAAAAGCTGATTTCCCCTACCCGTAGGAGTTAATCAGCCTTTCTTTTCGTCGTTAACATGTATATATTACGTTATACAGCCTCGTGATACCTTCTTTTATTTCCTCATTATTTAGATGTCCATAGCCTAAAATGATTCGATTTGAATGGTTTCCTTTTTCAATTGTATGATCCTCTACCGGGTATACTTTCACACCAGCTTGTTCGATTTGTTTCAGTACTTGAATTGAAAAATGGAAATCTTGCAATTCAAGAATGAGATGTAATCCCGTCGAATAACCGCAAATAGTAACCTTATTCGAAAATGTTGTGTTGATACAATCAATCAAGAAATCTCTTCGCTTTTTATAAATTTTCTTCATCTTTATAATATGTCGTTCTAAATAGCCATCATCAATAAACCGAGTAAGGATAAGCTGATCCACTGAAGGGGTATGTAAATCCGAAAACCATTTTAGCCTTCTACATTTTTCAACAAGATGTAAAGGAAGAATTAAATATCCTATTCTAAGAGCTGGTGATAAGATTTTACTAAATGAACCGATGTATAACACACGATCCGGCTCTAATCCCTGTAATGAACTGACGGGTGAACCTTCATATCGAAACTCACTGTCATAATCATCCTCCACAACATAACAATTCATTTTTCTGGAGTACTCAATCAATTGAATCCGTCTTTGAATTGGTAACGTTCCACCTAAAGGGAACTGATGGGAAGGCGTAACAAACACAAACTTTGGATTTGTATGTAATGGCAATAAAGATGTCTTCATCCCATATTCATCAACAGGAATGGGATAAAGAGACGAACCTGTAGTTGTAAAAATCGTTTGAATGTCATCCGTGATGGGGTCTTCCATTACGACTGTATCATCAGGAGATAAGAGCAATTTAGAAACAAGCATCAACGCTTGCGTTGCCCCAGACGTAATGACAATCTGTTCTGGATGACAATTCACCCCTCTTGTTTTCAATAAATAACGTGATAAAACCTGCCTTAATTCCGGACGTCCTTCAGGAATATCATAGCCGAACATAGCATTTGATGTATCATTCCATACGGCATGAGACAATTTCGCCCACGTCTTACGCGGAAATAAATCTAATGCCGGAATCCCTGAACGAAAGTTGATGACGTGGTTATCTTCATTTCTATCATCCTCCAAATTGAAAGCATGAAATAAAGGCGTCTTTTTAGGCTGCTCTAAAAAAGTGCCTTCTCCTACAAATGTCCCTGAACCCGTTCGTGAAGTTAAAAAGCCTTCAGCCAGTAGTTGATCATACGCTTCTAAAATGACATTTCTAGACACTTTTAACTCCCCTGATAGTTCACGTGTCGATGGTAATTTTTCTCCAGCTTGTAATTCCCCCTTTAAAATTCGTTCTCGTATTTGTTGATAGACTTGTCGAATTAACGGTATATCTAAAGATCGATCAATAGGTATCCACAGCATATATATTCCCCTTCACTAAAATTGGTACCATTAAAAAATAAAATAAATGGTACTAATATAGACCATTTTATCATGATAAAGTGAACTCAAATAGGAAAAGGGAGATGTATAATAATGATAAATCCAGCAATTCAATTCACCCAAGCACTGAAATCTATTGCCCGAAATGAACAGATTAAATCCCACATTCAACAATCGACGGAGCTCTATCCCCTATTATTAAAAGCCGCACAAAGATTTGTCACTGGCGAGAATAGAAAAGATGGGATTGTCATAGCAAAAGAACTGATTTCAAATGGCTATTCTATTTCATTAGAATATATAGGGGAAAATACGACGAATTTAGAGGAATGCCAACAAGCAAAAAAGGAATTTTTAAATCTTATTGAAGAAATAGGCGCTATGTCTATGCAGCAAACAGTTTCACTAGATCTTTCACATATTGGACTGTCTGTGAACCCAGATACAGCTTATATTCATTTACTGGAGATAGCTAAGAAAGCACAAGCATACGACATAACCGTTATGATTAGTATGGAGGAATCATCGAAAACAAACGATATTCTGACTATCTATAAAAAAACAACAGAGCAGTACCCTAATGTGGGAATCACTATACAAGCACATTTATTTCGCTCGAACGATGATATTCAAAAACTGATTCACTATCCTGGGAAAATACGATTGGTCAAAGGCGCTTATCAAGAACCTTCTGATATTGCGATGGCTAGATCAACAGATTTAAATGATCGTTACCTCCAATTTGTAGAACAATTACTCGAGGCGAATCATCCAGTATCCATCGCCACACATGATGAGACGCTTATTCAAGAAATGGAATATCGTCAATACTTCAAACATCCACAGGTCGAAATAGAAATGCTCTACGGGATACGTCCCGATTTGTTAAGAGATTTAAAAAATACAGGGTACAACAGTAAAGTATATTTAACTTACGGAACAGAGTGGTACTTGTATTTATGTCACCGCATAGCTGAATATCCAGAAAACCTCTATCTTGCAGTAACAGATATAATTCACCCTTCTTCCACAGATACAAGTAGATTGTATTAAAAGAACAGTTAACTGTTCTTTTATAACTGAAACATATTTTTATACCTTCTAGAATTCCTTATCATAAAAGGGGCGCCCCAGAATCACTTCTCGAACGCCCCTTCTCTCACATCACTATTATTTCCTATTTACCATAATTAATGGCGCAGTTACTCTCCACACCCAATTACTAGATAAAACATATACAATCAGAAAGGCTATGGCAAACAACGTCATATAATTCCCTGTATCTTCTATCCATACATAAATGTCTGTTTCTTTAAATGCTCTGACGATAAATAAATGTAATAAGTACACCCCTAACGTTTTACCGCCAATATTTGTATAAAACTGATTTTTCGTAGGCACGAGCGATAAGAAAATATATGTACTTACTATCATTAGTACATATATAAACAATCTACTTAATACACTCGATTCTAATAGCCCATAGCTAATGTCTTCATACGGTACTCTTCCAAAGAACCACTCTTTCCACCGCACATCTCCGTATAGATAAACAAATACAATCAGTGTACCAGCTAACATACCGGCAACCCGTACATTCCATTTATTTTTCATCTTCACAAAAATTTCGCGATTCAAGTAATAACCCATTAAAAAGAATGGGAAGAAGAAAAATGTTCTCGATAACGATAGCCATTCGTTTACTTCACTCACATAACCTACTAATAGTGATACAACGATGGATACTATAATCATTCCTTTATGACTACTAAATATCCATAGCATCATTTTCCACATAACCATGCTCACTAAAAACCATAAGGCATAGCGTGGTTCAAAAAACTCAAATTGTACATGATCCCCAAAAACATTCCTATAGTAAAGGGTGTACAAAATTTGGAATATAATATAAGGTAGCACTAGCGTTTTAACTAGCTTTTTTATATCATCTAGACTTTTAACCTTTCGAGAAAAGTGACCTGCTATTAAAATAAAAGCTGGCATATGAAAGAGATACATTACTAAATATAAGGTATCTACAGATTGGTTTTCATTCAAATACCCCGACATTAAATGGCCTAATACAACTAAATAGATTAATATAGCTTTTGCGTTATCAAAATATGCTGTTCTTTTCATAATGTCTTCCTTTCAGCCATACATTCTACCATAAATTCACGAGATTCCATGCGCCAATTATTTCCTAATTAAAAAGAAAAAGAGTTCCTTTTTCTCTAGTATGGAGGATCGTAGAATTGAAAAATAAGCCCACATCATTTGACCGGATGCAGCGACTTTTTGCTCGGATACGGCTAGCTTTTGCTCGCACCGGGGGTTTTGACCAGAGGCAGCGACGATATGAACGCTACAAATGGCTACAGTTTTAAGATGATTTATTATAAATAATCAAGAAAAAATCACCCCAACGCTAAGCATAATAGCAATGGGATGATTTTAATAAACATTTATTGTGTACTAACCTTATGATTAATTCCACATTCCTGCTTTTTCTAATTTCTTTTTACCTTTAAATGCTAATATTACTAATAGTGCATTTAAAATTAACATGAAAGCAAGTGCATACAGCACAAATGTATAGCTACCTGTGAATTGGTAAATAAAGCCGTATCCAGGTAACGCAATAATACCCGCAACCGCTAGACCAATGGCCGCAGTAGAGTAAATTTGACTGTAATCTTTTTTACCAAATAAAGCCGTTGTTAAAAGTGGACCTAGTGTGCCTAGTGATGCTACAACAAACCCAAAAATACCAATAGCGACAGTAAATAATGTTGGGTTTTCAGGAGCCGTTAGGAAAATACCAACCGGCACTAAGCCTAATAACATGCCGAATACAGCTGTATTTTTTGCACCAATCTTATCACTTAATACCCCAAACGATAAAGCACCGATTAATACGCCGATTTGCATTGCACCAAGTGCGCTACCAGCAAATTTAATATCATAACCAACGCCCATTGCGAACGGCGCAATATGTTGGCTAAAGCTCGCGATTGATGTGATGATGAAGAAGAACGACAATAATGCGTAAAATGCGCTCGATTTTTTTGCGACTGCCGCTGCTACACCAGTTAATGTTTCTTGTTGTGCCGTAGCATTTTCGTTCGTATTCACTTCCTCCATACCTAATGGTTGTAAACCTTTTTGTTGAGGAGCCATTCGAATCACTAATAATACGATCGGAATGATAACAGCTGCTACACCTAAACCTAAAGCAATATACGTAAATCTCCATCCTTGAGTAGCAATTAAATTCCCTGCAAATGGTTGAATAATGGCACCAAATACACCACCGATCGCTACCATGATCCCGATCGCTAAACCATTATGCTTCTTAAACCAGTTATTGATTAACACAGGGCCTGCCATTTGTGTAATAAAAATCGAACCAATTGCCATTGGGATCGAGAATAAATACCAGCCCCACACAGAGCTCATAAAGCCAAACATGGCAAACGAACCAGCCATTAATACAATCGAAACGATTAAAATTAATCGTATATCATATTTCGCCATTAACTTACCTGCAATCGGTAAGAAAATCATTGTAACAATAGAGGCAATACTAAAGTATAGAGTTAAGCTCCCCATACCAATACCTAAATCTTCCGTAACAGGCGTTAGGAATAATCCACCTGCAGTCGAAATACCATTTTTACCTACACCGACCATAATTGATACAGCAATTAATAACCACCAAGCATAGTGGATTTTTTTCTTTTGTTGTTGAGTCATGATGTAATCCTTATCTTCTAATTTTTTTAATGACCATATCGCCTAAACGACACGGCATGATTTATATGATTGAAACACAAAGCACTTATTATTAACGTAGTTTAATAGAGCCACCGTCTACCATAATTGTTTGACCTGTAATATAAGCAGAGTCTTCACTTGCTAGGAATACAGCCACACGTCCGATATCTTCCTCAATTTCACCTAATCTTCTTAGCGGAATTTTCGCTAGCATTCCTTGGTAATATTCTGGATTTTCTTCTGCCCATTGCACCATACCCGGTGATTTCGCAATTGGAGAAATGATGTTTACATTAATCCCAAATGGACCGAATTCATTTGCTGCTACACGCGTAATGGCACGAATTGCTTCTTTTGCAGCGGCATACGAACCTTGATTTACATCTCCGTTAATTCCCGCGCCAGATGCAAAATTAATAATATTTCCTTTTGTTTCTTTTAAATACGGAAGTGCTGCTTGCATTAAGTAGAATGTTGGATAGAATCCCGTATTAAACGATAAATCGAAATCGGCTTGTGTTGTGTCTGCAATAGAGCCCATTCTTGATGCATGTGCATTATTTACTAAAATATCAATCTTGCCAAATTTCTCAGCAACTTCTTTGACAATATCCCCTAATTTTTCATGCTCTGCAAGATTTGCTTGCATAAACATAGATTCAGGTTGGTATTGTTGTAATTCCTTAATTGTCTCGTTTCCAAGCTCTGCATTTAAGTCAACAATGACAACTGTTGCGCCTTCTTTCACGAAAGCAGTGGCCATCCCTTTACCGATACCACCTGCACCACCAGTGATGATTGCTACTTTCCCATTCAGCTTTTTCATACTGCTTTCTCCTTCACCAATACATATTTAACAACGATTATGAGCTGTAAAAATACTTGTCCTAAATTTTAATTTTATGTTGACATCATTAAGCTAACACCATAAAGAGATTTATAATAACCAGGTAACTTTGCGTAACCAATAATAACTTTATAAATAGAGTGTGTCAATAATATGAACAAATTTATTTCTTATCTTTGAATTTACAAAATATAATGATAATATTAAAATAGTTTATTGTTATAAATAGTTAACAAAAACCTATTAATTGTATATCGAGAAGGTGTTACGATTGAACGAACTACATCAAGAGGAAGTAGTTTGCAACAAAAGTGAAGTGGCTTATCAAATTATAGAGAAAAAATGGGTATGTTTAATTATCAATTCGTTGATGGATATGCCAAAAAGGTTCAGTGAAATAAATTCTGGCATTCCTGAATTAAGTAAGCGAATGTTAACAGAGCGGCTGAAAGAACTCGAAGATTATGGGATTGTTTTACGTAACGTCATATCCGATCGTCCCATTCGCTCTGAATATTCCTTAACGATGAAAGGACACGATTTAGGAGTTGCGCTTCAAGCTGTAGAATCTTGGGCTAAAAAATGGGTGTAAATTGTGGCATACATGACATATAATGCATTCATAACCTATTGATTTGGCTTCTTTAGGCAGATTTCTTCAAACTAATTTTTTATTTCACATGCATATTTATCCTACGCTAATTTCCAATGATTCGTTTTGTTATTTTTTTCGTAAAAAAGACGAATTTCGCTCGAATTATCGGAATGTTCTTTTTTTTGGCGAGTGGATGGACGAGGTAAGTAACCTAGTTAAGCATAGGACAATTGTTAAATAACCGAAGAATCCCACGGAGAAGGTGAGTTTTCCGTGGGATTTTGTATACATTTTATCGTTTTACAATAACATGCGTAAATATTTTTCGAAGTTGACGCCTGCTTCTCTAGGAATTTGCTCCAAAGATGTATCATGGATAGCTGCTGTCAGAAAAGCCTCCGCTAGCTGTAAACAGTCAGCAAGATCCTGCCCGCGCATCATGCCGCCCATAATGACCGATGCAAATAAATCGCCCGTGCCAGAATAGCTTTCCCCATTAAATTCCCTCTTACTATAAAAGGTTCTATCTCCGTCCACATACATATTGCCAATAGACTGCTTCGTTGCATCGTCTGACGGTGGGTTGACACCTGTAATAATGACATGCGCACCCGTATCCTGCTGCAATATCCGCCCAGCTTCTTCTACTGCTTGAATATAGTCTGTTTCCTTTGAATAGCTATGTAATTTCTCATAGGATAACCCCGTTAACAAACAACACTCTGTAATATTCGGTGTAATGATATCTGCACGCTTCACAAGCTCTTTCATACGTTCCAGTAATTCACCCGTAAACATTTTATACACCTCACCCATATCCCCCATGACCGGATCAACAAGTAAAGTCGTTTCTTTTGTATGAAATTGATTTAAAAACTGAAAAATATGATCGATTTGCTCCTTACCCGTCACAAAGCCTGTGTGAATGCCGTCAAAAGCTGCATTTAGCTTACTCCATTCCTCTACGAAATAGCTCATTTTAGACGTTAAATCTTCACAAAAAAAACTTGGATAACCCGTTTGTGCCGTTAATATTGCAGTTGGCAACGGACATGCTTGCACGCCCATTACCGAAAGAACTGGAAGCGCAGCTGTTAATGAGCACTTACCAAAAGATGACATATCCTGTATTACAGCGACTTTTTTCATAATATCCTCCATCCAATCGATCCAACTTAAACTTTATCCATCGTACCATAAATCGAAACTGTGGAAAATCCCAGTGTTTCGAGAAGTCCTTCCGAGTACTACGCTAACAGCTCTCAAACTGACCACATCTTTTTTTCTCAAGTTGGCACTTTTATAGGCATCAGTCTTTTGCTAAAGTTGTCGGTATATTCTAAATAGCAAGGAAGATAGATATGCAAAATACACAAACTTATTCTAAACCGCGTCAGAAAACATTTGATTTAGTTATTACAGCGATGTTAGCTACACTTGTATTCGTGTCGACAGTCTATTTAAATATTAAGCTACCCATTTTATCAAAAGGTGGTTTAGTACATTTAGGTACAGCAATGCTTTTTATTGCCTCTATTTTATTCGGTCCGAAAAAAGGTGCTTTAGCTGGTGCAATTGGCATGGGGTTATTTGATATCGTCGGCGGCTGGATGATCTGGGCACCGATTACGATTGTGGCGCGTGCTTTACAAGGCTTCATCGTTGGTAAAATTGCTTGGTCAAAAGGACACAAAGGTGACAACATCGCATTAAATTTAGTAGCAATGATCGTGTCCATTCCTGTGATGATTGCGGTTTACTACATCGGCGAAGGAATTCTATACAACAACTGGGTTGCCCCATTAGCTTCAATCCCTGGTGACCTTACACAAAACGTATTAGGCATTATCATTGCCATTCCAGTTTGTATCATATTGAAAAAAACACCTTATTTTAAAAAGAATTTTTAATCATAGGCAAAAAGATAGATTTCATCATTAAAAGTCCCCCTATGTTTTGAACCAAGATTGCTCAAAATATAGGGGGATTACAATTTTATATTAGTGACCGCTCTTCTGTTAACTAATCAATACGCCTCATATCGAATCATCGTCCACATCCCGATGTCTACAAACCCTAGTCGTTTGTAAATACTTCCGGCCGCCGGGTTATCATAAAACAAACACAATGATTTTCCCTCTGCTAATAATTCACTGCAGAGCTTTTCCATACATAATGTGGCAAAACCTCTTTTTTCATAGCCGGGTTTCGTCCCTACTCCTACAATCATAGCAGACTGTGAATTTTCCGCAGTCGTAGATGCCGATGCAACCATAACACCATCTGAATCTCGTACAATATATGTGCGACCCGTTTTATATGTTTCAGCCCGTTCTCTTGCTTCTACACTAAAATTCCCTGTTGCAAATTCGGGTATAGATTGGAGCATTTCAATATTTTCTTGATATGCTGATGGTTGCAAATAATGTGTATGCTGAAACTGTTCTTCAACTATTTTGGTACTTAGTTTTGTACATTTCGCATAATAGGTTTCACTATACTTTCGAACTGACCTGTGAATCAACGGATGCAAAGGCTCAATTAAGTGCTTTAAGCCACTAACCTCGATACGCCCAGGATTTTGATTGATAATATCTGCAAAACCTTGTACATCATAAGCTGTTTCACTGTATGGTATATAGTTTTGGTTATAACGTAACATGACAGCGATCAATTGTTCCTCTTCAAATTGTCCCCATATGTCTTGAATGTCTGAATCGTATCCAAACGCCTCAATATCACCAATGATAAATAAATTTTCTGCCGGTTTATGACGAATCAGTGCCATCACGGCTTGGTGGTCATCACTATCTAACTTCCTTATCATCATCGTTCCCCCTTACATAATTTTACGTAATGATACAGCATACTTTATGGATGGATTGCTAACCAAACAAAATAACTCACGCTTATGCTCATAGTAAAACACCTTCGCGTTGTAATAATGGGCTTAATACCCGTTTTAAACGAAAGGCATTTTTTATTTGCCTCATTTTTTAGGTCAGTGCACAGAATCAATAGGAAGTTTTTTGATTGGTACGAATATGTGATAGGCTGAATCAAGGTTATGAATGTTCTCAAATACTTGAATCAGTTCAATATCAGAATCCTCCGTTTCTTGTTTAGAGATTTTTAAAAATCTTGCGAAGTCAGTAATGAAGACATCCCCTATATCAAGTAGATCACCGAAATAGTTAAATTTAGCACAAAAAAATGGTTGGACATCCACTGTGAAATAATTTGGTTTATCGATTTTTATATTTTGTGGAATCCCGCATAGAACCTTGAATTTAGTTGAATTCGGTTGGCAGTTTGAATAGATGACATAACATGAACTACTTATCGTTTCATCAATGCTGTCTACCAGCATTTTAGAATGCGATCGAATCTTTTCCTTGTAATTACTTGTTGCTAAATCAACTTCAAATGCTATACCACTTAATCGAATTGTCTCGAAATCTGTTAGGGTAAAATCGGTAACGATATCCCCATTGATGTTTTTAATTGGTCTTTTAATTACTGGAGGAATATCAACTAGGGTTAAGGTCTTTTCTTTCTTTCTTAGAACGCTTGGGGCTATACCGTATTGGTTTTTAAAAGCACGAGTGAAGGACGATGGGGTTCCAAAGTTTAATTGATACGCAATATCTGTTAATGATAGGTTTTCGTTTTGAATTAATTTTACAGATGTATTTAATCTTCTAGATAGTATGTATTGGTTTAATGAACAGCCCATTAGAGCAGAAAAAAGTCTATGAAAATAGTATTTAGACATATTAAAGGTATTTGAAACAGACTCCAATGATAATGGCTGCTGTAAATTATTTTCAATATACAATAAAGAACTTTCAATTACTTCATAATGTTCCATATAATCACCTTACTTCAAGTATTTTTTAAGTTCTTACATACCTAATTTACTATAAGAATTTCGGTACTTCAATAAATGGAATGTACTACTTTTTTAATATTAACAACCCAAAATGACAATACAGTTAAAATTCAGAGGACCTTGTACGACTTAAAGAAATTAAATTAAGCCTACATTACAGCAAGATTGGGAAAGTGAAAGTAAATTTAACGTGTTAAGTTGTTTGTATCAAGGAATAAAAATGGAGGAGAGCATATGAATAACCAAAAGGAAAGTAAGCGGAAAGTAACAGGAAAGAGTTTAATACGATGGGCAGGCTTTTTTGCCATATTGGCAGGGATTCTATACATCAGCATTCAGTTCATCCACCCAGCGGATAATATAGCTTCTGTCAATACAGGCTTATGGGTAGTAATTGCATGCTTAACTAGTATAATGTCCCTTTTCAGCCTCATAGGCATTATAGGGATCTATACTAGACAAGTCGAAGAAGCAGGTTGGCTCGGGCTAATCGGATTTGTTTTTTTTAGTCTATTTTGGGTAATTTCAATGAATTTTAGTTTCAATGAAGCTTTTGTTTTGCCGCTACTCACAAGTGATGCTCCGAAGTTTGTTGAGGGTATATTGGGCATCTTTGGTGGAACGAAAAGCGCGGTGGATCTTGGTATTTTTCCAGTATTAGCACCAATAGCGGCAGTTCTATATTCCCTTGGTGGACTCTTGTTTGGTATCGCAATCTTTCGTGCTAGCGTCTTGCCACGCATGGCAGGTGCTCTACTTTCCTCTGCTGCTGTGGTAACCTTTGCTGCTGCAATAATCCCTCATCCATTCGATAGGATATTGGCGGTACCGATGGGGTTAGCTCTAATTTGGTTGGGATATGCTCTTTTTTCGGAATGCAAGAGAAGCACCGGAAAGTGATTTTTCCGTTAATGCGGTTGGGATAAAATCACCTACTAAAATGAAAAAACAACTAATTAACGGAATGAGCAGTGGGAAACATTCGTTTTCCCACTGCTTTGCATTTCAAAATATTTTTAGAAACAACACCCAGTCTTGTATAGAATCTTTGAAATCTCTGCTTTTCTAGTTAAACTAACCTGCCCCTTCGTTCAATAAGAATTAAATAACTTTATTATCTGCTAACATGTTGTAGTGCTGAAGTAAAGTTTGATTAAAAAGTAGAGGGAAGACGTTGATTTTATATTAGAAGAAAGCTAATCATTTTTAAATACCAATATTTCGAAACCACTCAAACATCTTATCGTAAATATATTTAATAACACTTTGCGGAGGTGGGATCATGATGAAATTATGGTGGGCAACCAGTTTTTTATGGTTAGTATTATTTGGTGCTGTGGCAATGTTTATTGCTGTGAGGAAGGTAGACGGTGCTGGATTAGAACAAACCCCTGAATTACGGTTAGTTGCATTTATAGTATTAGGCGTAGCTTTTGTTTTCATTTTATTATGCCAATTAGTATTTCTTTATTTTGCTAGAAAAAGAAAATCGGTTTCAACTCATTAAAATAAAATGCCCTCCAATCATTAGAAACAGTCTAACAATTGGAGGATTATTTTTTTCGAAAGTTACTGTTTATAATATAGTTTGATCAAAACGTTAGCTTAATAAAGAACGGAACTTACGAACTCGGTTGAATATATTCTCCTGTTGTGGCATTAAAGCCCGCAGCTTTCATTTCTGTCTGGTCACTATTCCAACCTATCACTATTATGAGATCCATATTTCTCTCTGCGTCTTTTATAAGCATAAAATCATAACCTTTAGCCCAATCTTTCCCGGGGTAAATACCACCTATTTTCAATGCTTTTTCTAGTAACTCTGGTGAATCATACTTAATATCTTCCATTTGTATAAACTCTTTTTTCGGGTAAGGAGAAGAACCATTCCTCGTTAAATCACTTGTATGGTCTATTTTTCCCTCGTGAATGGTTACTAAAAAAGCCTTATTAGTATCTGGTACACCAAATAAAATGTTCCAATATTTTCTTTTACCATTGCTTCCAATTGACTTTCCTGGCTGATCTAAATCTATATTTATTGCCTGCAATAACTGAGCATTTTCATTCCATTTCAATGCAGGCGGATATGCTAATTCAATCGCTTGCTTTATAGATAATTCTTGTTCATCGGCTTCAAATGTCTCTTCGGTTGATTGTAATGAACGAGCAGATATTTTCTCAACAGCACCAACTGAAATTAACAAAAGTAAGACAACAAAAACTATTTTTTTCATTTTCCTGCCCCCTTTTTAGGGGTATTGTTTCCAAACCTTCTTCCATTATTCGGCGGCGTTAATAACATAAGAAGTCCTACTAACATTAAAGCTAATAGCATTGCTTATCAAATTTTTTATAAATAATAGACAAAGCCGGAAAAATTGGCTTTGTCTATAGTTTGAGAGAAGGGTTTTACTCCTTCTCTTTGTGTTTATTCTAAAGTGTTCAATCTCGTGACTTATCATCATAACCTTTTTCTTTTCATATAAAAATACCTAATTAAACAGTAATGCTAATCTTTGATAATTAACCCCATTAGGGTTGAAAATTGTATAGCTTGATTTGTTGATACTATGCATCCTTTTAAATCATCTACGGAAACCGTAAGTGCATCAAAATTAGATGAACTAATGTCTACTCCTTTTAGGGATGTGTCTTCAAAGTTGGCTTCATTTATGTTACATAATTTAAATTCAACTTTTTTAAGTTTACAATCAAAAAAGTCAGCGTTTTGCAAATAAACCTCTTTAAATATAACTTTTTCAAGCTTTGAAGTTCCAAAGGTAGACATGTTTAAAATCGAGTTCTCGAATTTAACATTTCCTATTGATGCTTCTGAAAAATTATTCCCAAGTAATTTACTATTAATAAATTCAACTCTATGAATTGAAGATTTGCTCAAGTTTACATTAGATAAATCACAATTTTCAAATCGAACATCTAAAATATCAATATTACTAAAATCTGTATTAGTGAACGTGCAATTTTTTATTACTGAACTATATAGCTGTACTCTATCTACAGATTCATTTGTGAAATCTGAGCCGGTAATTATACACATTTCATGTATAGGGTCCTCTTCATAAAAAATATCACTAAAATTTCTCTCAGTTAAATCTAATGGAATTTTTGGAATATCAATTTTCATACTATACCTTCTTTCAATTGTTAACTAGTTAGCCACTAGTAAATACTCTCATCAGTGAATTAATTATATAACTGCAATGTGTTTCCCAATTCAATTTTTTTTAGATTATCGTTTAAACTACTTAACCATTCTATAATAACATTGATTTAACTATAAGATTAATTGAAGATGATTTAACTATCTTTGACTCTTCTTCTTTTAGACATAAAAACACCCCTTTAGACAAAAATATCCAAAGGGGTAAAACGGTGCAACTTTATTCAAAACATCGTATCTTTTTTATAAACATCGCAACTTTATTTCAAACCTACAAATTTTTTATAAAATTACCCTAGCACTATTCAACCGTCACCGACTTGGCTAAATTCCGCGGTTTATCGACGTCGCAGCGGCGGTGTAGAGCGGCATAGTAGCTGATAAGCTGTAATGGGACAACCGATACTAATGGTGTTAATAATGGGTGAACACGCGGGATGATGAGCGTGTCGCCTTCTTCCTCCATGCCTTCCATCGCGATAATACATGCATTGGCGCCACGTGCTACAACTTCTTTAACATTCCCACGAATGTTGAGTGCGACTTGCTCTTGTGTAACAATGGCAAAGACTGGCGTGCCTTCCTCGATGAGCGCAATTGTACCGTGCTTAAGCTCACCGCCGGCAAAACCTTCTGCTTGAATATATGAAATTTCTTTTAGCTTCAATGCGCCTTCTAAGCTGACACAGAAGTCCACGTTACGACCGATGAAAAATGCGTTGCGTGCGATTTTTAAATAATCTTCTGCGATTTCTTCCATCACTTCTTTTGAATCAACAATAGACTGAATACCGTTTGCGGCAATCGCAAGTTCTTGCTTTAAGTCAAAGTCAATCGCTTTGCCGCGCGCTTTCCCTGTGACATAAGCAGCAATCGCCAGCACAGCAATTTGTGCTACATACGCTTTCGTAGAAGCAACGGCAATCTCAGGACCTGCATGTAATAAAAGTGTATAGTCTGCTTCACGAGAAAGCGTTGAACCTGGTACATTCGTTACCGTTAATGTTGGATGACCCAACTCTGTAATTTTCACAAGTACTTGGCGACTATCCGCTGTTTCGCCAGATTGTGAAATGAAGATGAATAATGGTTTCTCAGAAAGAAGCGGCATGTTATAGCCGAACTCACTTGAAATGTGTACTTCTACTGGAATACCCGCAATTTTCTCAAAGTATTCTTTTCCAACAAGCCCTGCATGGTAGCTTGTGCCTGCTGCAATAATATAAATGCGGTCTGCTGCTTGTAATGCCGTTAAAATGTCTGCATTAATCGCTAGTTCACCGTCTTGTTCGTATGCTTGGATGATTTTACGCACAACGCCTGGCTGCTCATCCATTTCCTTTAACATATAGTGCGGGTATGTGCCCTTTTCAATATCACTTGCATCTAACTCTGCCTTGAACGGCTTACGCTCTACTTTGCGACCGTCTAGCGTTGAAATTTCAACACTTTCCTTTTTCACAATGACTACTTCTTTATCATGAAGCTCGATGAATAAGTCTGTCACTTGTAGCATCGCCATGGCATCTGAAGCAACGACATTAAAGCTATCACCAACCCCGACTAGTAAAGGTGATTTATTTTTCGCCACATAAATTGTGCCTGTATCCTCGTTATCAAGTAGCGCTAATGCATAAGAACCGTGTACAAGGCTTAATGTTTTTCGAAATGCCTCTACCGTCGATAATCCTTCTTTTGAAAACAAATCAATTAACTGCACAATGACTTCTGTATCTGTATCTGATTGCAGCTGAATGCCTTTTAAATACGCTTTTTTCAGTAAGTGATAGTTTTCAATGACCCCGTTGTGTACAAGTGTAAAACGACCTGACACTGATTGGTGCGGGTGTGCATTTAATTTATTCGGTACACCATGTGTTGCCCAGCGTGTATGACCGATTCCGATATGTGCCATCACATCATCGTTTACTGCATTACGAAGATCTGCAATTCGGCCCTTTTCCTTGAAAATTGTGACACCGTCTTCATTGTGAACAGCAATACCGGCTGAATCGTACCCACGATACTCTAATTTCTCTAATCCTTTTAGCAAAATTTCCTTTGCATCTAATAATCCGTTATATCCTACAATTCCACACATAAAATAAATCCTCCGTTCGCTACAACGGCACGTATTTAGCAACAACAAAATAAGCCTTTTCTCTCTACTCCCATACATCAATTATATTTATAATGCACAAACTTCGAACAGAAAAATCAAAAATCCGAAACTTTCTATAGAAAAAGACAATGCGAAACTAAACTACGCGTAAGCCCATGTCGAAAAGCATGCTTAAATTTCTATCCTGCTTTTTCTTATGCAGATTACGTATCCGCTAAAAAATCGTTCTGACTAACGATTATATTACGAGCGCTGTAGCTTATTTTTATTATTTTTTATGTGTGCCGATTCGTTTCTCTGTGCAGCAAATTGCTTTGCTGTTTTAAAACGAATATAACAACCGGGCACTTGCGGTCGGGAGGCATCCGCCGAATTTTCGATAAACCTCCACCTCGTCAACTAAGGATTACTTTGCCGTCCGATTTCCTTAGCTCAGGCGCTATCATTGTTTTCCTTTGTACTTCTATTGCGCGTCTTCCATCCTCCTTTAATCGCGCATGCTTACACATATCATTATCTTGGAATTTACTAACAATCTTTTGCAAGCATACTCATCATACATAAAACAAGTACATTCGTCAAATCATCGCCAAAAATAAAGTGAAACTTCAATCAGTGGGGGTTTTGACGTACAGGACGTGCTAATGCCGACGTCGTCACACGGATGTGACGTATTTTAGTCGGCCCTCACCCTCCACTGATTGTTAGTTGAACCAATCGGGCTTTTACGGCCAGTTGATCTCCCACCTATACTTCTCGATTTTTCTTAAGCCTTGAGGTGGGAGTCTTAATGCCCGTTAATGCGGGATAAATGCGCTAGTATATGACATACTAGCGTAAAATTATTGCTTCTTGTAAACAAGTTTTCTTCTATCTACAGGGGGTATACAGCCTTAATTTCTTTTGGCGATTGATACTAGTATATGCCATACTGCCTGATGAGTTGCCTTGGCGTGTATGTTTGTGGGCCTAAAATCTACTCATTTCTCATAAGGAAAACCGCCCTTCCTACAGAAAAGACGGTTTTATTGTAGTATCTATTCAGTTAAGCCCATTTCAGCTTTTACGACAGTTGCAATGCGGTTCACGTATTCTTCACAAGCAACAACAGTAGAGGCTTCTACCATAACACGTACAAGTGGCTCTGTACCAGAAGGTCGTACTAATACACGCCCATTGCCTGCCATCTCCGCTTCCACTGCTGCAATGACAGCAGCAATACGGTCATTTTGTGTTACGGCATGCTTGTCCGTCACACGTACATTGACAAGCTTTTGGGGGAAGATCGTCATCTCGCTTGCAAGCTCTGATAGACGCTTACCTGTTACTTTCATAATATTTACTAATTGAATCCCTGTTAGTAAACCGTCACCCGTTGTATTAAAATCTAAAAATACAATGTGACCGGATTGCTCACCGCCAAGATTATAATCGTTTGCACGCATTTCCTCGACTACATAACGGTCGCCAACAGCTGTTTGCACACTTGTCATCTCGTTTGCTTCTAATGCTTTATAGAAGCCCATATTACTCATCACAGTCGATACAACGGTTCCCTTTTTCAGGCGCCCTTTCGCATGCAAGTATTTTCCGATAATGAACATAATTTGATCGCCATCAACAATTTGACCTCTTTCATCTACGGCGATTAAACGGTCACCATCACCATCAAACGCAAGACCAATATCTGCCCCACGCTCTAATACAAAATCAGCGAGCTTTTCTGGATGTGTTGAACCAACACCATCATTAATGTTTAAGCCGTCTGGTGAAGCACCCATTGTTGAAATATCGGCTTCTAAATCAGCAAATAAGTGTGTAGCAAGCTGACTTGTTGCACCATGTGCACAGTCTAGTGCTACATGAATACCTAGGAATTCCTCATCTACTGTTTGTTTTAAATAGGAAATATATTTTTGTCCACCTTCAAAATAATCAGTTACTGAACCGATATCGCCACCTGTTGGACGTGGTAATGTATCTTCTTCTGCATCAAGTAAACTTTCAATTTCTGCTTCTTGATCATCTGTTAGTTTAAAGCCATCTGGACCAAAAAACTTAATACCGTTATCTTCTACTGGATTATGTGATGCTGAAATCATAACACCTGCTTGTGCATTCATGACACGTGTCAGATAGGCAACACCCGGTGTACTAATTACGCCTAAGCGCATGACTTCTGCTCCAATTGATAGAAGACCTGCAACTAATGCTCCCTCTAACATTTCACCAGAAATACGTGTGTCTCGTCCAATTAAAACTTTCGGGCGTTCTTTTGCATCTTTCGTTAATACGTATCCTCCAACACGTCCAAGTTTGAATGCAAACTCCGGCGTCAATTCACTATTAGCGACTCCACGGACGCCATCTGTTCCGAAATATTTACCCATTTTATTCTCTCCTTCAATACTAGACATCCCTGTTGTTATGGCTATGACCATCTTTATAGGAATTTTCCGTTTGGCAAATGCACAGCCAATTACTCAGTACTATCCTCTGCTTGCTGACCTGTCCCAACCTCTGTCGACTCGTCAGCAGTCTCTACTAACTCTTTCTTAACATCCGCATGAATGATAACGGAATTTTCTTCCGCCGTCACCTTTTCTGGTACTTTTATTTTCCCTTCATACGATCCGGACTCTTCTAAGTCTGACACGTCAAATTCTACGACTAATTCCTTTAACTCGTCAATCACTGCTTTTTTCCCATACACTTTTAATTTCACTGGCTCAACCGAAAGCTTCTCTATGGAAATACCTTCTTTCAATTGCCCTATTTGTTTAATTTTAATCGGTACATCACGACTATATTCTTCAATTTCTACTTTTACCTTCACTTTTTCCGGTTGAACAGCAACATCAAGACGATTCAGCTCAGCGTTTAACACTTTTACATTCGCTTCTTGCTGGAAGGAATTTTTAATACCTTGCTCACCAGTTACCGTTGCCTTCACATAACTAATATTTTCAATAGCACTTTTAGCACCAGTAACTACGACTGTGGTTGGGTCAACAGTCATACCCTTTAAGTCGTAGTCTTCTGCAATGAGGCGTTTATTCATTTCTGGTTCTACTCGGAATTCACGTGTTACACGCTCTTCTATCGAAATATTTAGTGCGCCTGGATCAATCGAGACTTTTAATTTTTCTGAGAAGCCTTCATTTTGAATGGTTACATGATGCTCACCAATCATCAGTGAATTTAAATCAACGAATACAACATAATCTTGCGTGATTTTTGCTTGTCTAATCAGCTTCGAATTTCCACTAATTGTGACATTTACCGTTTCCGGTACCCCTGTGACGATTAAGTCCTCATCATCATAATACACTTCAAGTGGCACATTATATAAAACATCGACTTCATCGGAAGGGGCTGCTTCACGTCCTGCCGTCTCCAGTTCTGATTTGACATATAAGAATAAGGCTAGCGATAACACTAGAGCAACAATTCGCAGTGCCCAAACACTGTTAAACACTCTATCCATTCTTCTTACCTCCCCAATTCAACTTAGAGGCTAAGTTTAAGTTGGACTCTTGTTCAGACCCAAACCATAGTTTACGTAACTTTACCGTAAACTCATCAATCGTTAAGTTACGGTCAATTTTACCGTCGAATGCAATACTAATCGCACCTGTCTCTTCTGACACAATAATGACAATGGCATCCGTTACCTCACTTAACCCAAGGGCCGCTCGGTGACGCGTCCCAAGTTCTTTGGAGATAAAGGCACTTTCCGACAAAGGTAAATAACAAGCAGCCGCTGTAATTTTGTCCTTTTGCATAATGACTGCCCCATCATGGAGCGGTGTATTCGGAATGAAGATATTAATGAGTAATTCGGACGACATATCCGCATTCATTTTGATGCCTGTTTCAATATACTCTGTTAAACCTGTTTCTTTTTCAATGGAGATCAGTGCACCAATACGACGCTTCGCCATATAGCTCACAGATTTCTTCATCGCTTCGATTAGGCGGGTTTGTTCTTCATCTTGCTGATTTGTCGTGCGTTGGAATAACTTTCCTCGTCCAAGTTGCTCAAGTGCACGACGAATTTCTGGCTGGAAGATAATGATAATCGCTAGGAAACCCCAATCAATAATCTCTTCTAGTAGCCAATCAAGGGTATTAAGCCCAAAGATTTCAGTCGCAATTTTTGCGATGATAATGACAAATATCCCTTTTAATAATTGAACGGCTTTCGTTCCTTTAATGAGGGTTAACGTTTTATAAATCACGTACCAAACAAGCAGTACGTCCAAAAAGCTAAAAACAACATTTACAGGTGTCAAATCTGTAAATTGTTCGATTATTTGCATGTGGCATCCCCCACTTTTCTAGCTAATACATATACACTTTAAAGTATATCATATTTGTGTAATGATTGACTTTTTAGAGAGCAAAAAGTCTACCCAATCGAGTAGACTTCTTCATTTTCTATAGAACGTCATTTTTTGTTAAATGGTTCCCTGTATTAGAACAAAAGCGCTAAAGCGCCTGCTAATCCCCGACACGCGCTGGAGAATCCCGACAAGTGTGCTTGCCACACGTAGGAGGGAGTCGAAGCGTCGCGAGGGGATGGCGCTTTCGCCTAGACGTAGATGCTCTTTTCAACAACCATTATCCACAATGCGAAATTTTATCATTTCCTTAACAACAAGAAAAAAGCCAAGAATAATCATTCCTGGCTCTCATTATGACTATTTTCAGACTTAAAAAGTGAAATAAAACTATTAAATATTTGCTTCATCTCATACCAAAGCCACTCAAATACTTCATCAACCTCTTGGATTTGACCTGTTACGACTGCTGTAGATGCCATGTAATCGCCATTAATCACCGTTACATTGCCATCTACTTCTCCTTCAATCACAATGGTCCCGTTTTTCACGACGATATCGCCTTTTACGACCTCTCCAGCAGGTACAATAACCGTTTCCCCCTCCACAATTAAGTTCGGTTGTTTCGTCACAGAGAATTGATTATCGTTTGAATAACTACCTAATAATGTTGCACTCATAAATAAGAAAAACACGGCTGCAGCTACAATGATCGGATGTTTGCGTAACCACCTCTGAATGCCTACTGTATTTTTTCTTTTTGGTAAGCGACTCATTACATCTTCCTCAAATCTAGGAGGCGCCGTAATGTGGGTAGCGCTCTTAATGAACGCAATCGTGTCACTAAGCTCGTGCATATGTTGTTGACACTCTTCACACATTTGCAAATGCTTCTTTAACTGCTGTTCATGCTCACGGCTAATATCCCCGTCTAAGTACTCGTGCATATATTCTACATACTGTTTTGAACACGTACTCATGCGAATCTCCTCCTATAAATTGTTTAGCTGTTTTCGCAGTGCTTCACGACCACGGTGAATTCGGGTTTTTACGGTTCCTAGTGGCATATCAAGAATTTCACTAATCTCTTGAAGAGATAATTCTTCTATATATTTCAGCACTATAACTGAACGATATTTATCGGGTAATCGACTAATTTCATACTGAATACGTTCTTGCAATTCCATTTGCGCAACAACATCTTCCGGTAATTGTTCATCTGCTGCAATTTGCGAGTACATATCGAGCCCATCTGTTCCTGCTACCTCTGCATCTAAATAATAATCCGGTTTCTTTTTTCGAATACGATCGATACACAGATTCGTTGCAATACGGTATAACCAAGTCGAAAATTTTCTTTTTTGGTCATAAGAATGTAAATTAATATAGGCACGTACGAACGCTTCTTGTGCGATATCTTCTGACTCTTGTTTATTACCGAGCATCCGGTAACATATTTGGTACAATTTGTGCTGATAGAGGTTCACAATGTCTGCATATGCGTTTTGATCACCTTTAAGCACTTGCTTTATTCTTTTATTCACCAACGCATCCATTGTCTACCCTCTCCACCTTCTGTTATATGATTTACGTTCCACGTCCAATAAAGTTTCACTTTTATTATAACAAAATGTTTTTTGAAAAAATGGCTCAAAAACAAATTGTGCCAGTCTACTTTATTGTAAAGTTTTCCACTTTCATATTTCAAGTTACTATCGTATTAGAAAAAAATCCTTTACTCATACGGAGTAAAGGATCGGATTGTTTTATTAAATAATACATAAGGTATGAAGGATATCAATCTTCTTGCCTGCTACTATTTACAGGACAAATAAAAAAATGGCTGGGGTACTAGGATTCGAACCTAGGCATGACGGAATCAAAATCCGTTGCCTTACCGCTTGGCTATACCCCAATCATTTTATAAAAGATGGTGGAGGGGGACGGATTCGAACCGCCGAACCCGAAGGAGCGGATTTACAGTCCGCCGCGTTTAGCCACTTCGCTACCCCTCCAGCATATAACACTTATGGTGGAGGATGACGGGCTCGAACCGCCGACCCCCTGCTTGTAAGGCAGGTGCTCTCCCAGCTGAGCTAATCCTCCATGTTCAGGTAAAGTGTTATACATTATTTTATTAAGTGGTGACCCGTACGGGATTCGAACCCGTGTTACCGCCGTGAAAGGGCGGTGTCTTAACCACTTGACCAACGGGCCCATTTGCTAATTTTTTCTGAATAAGACAAGACTTATATTATCATCGTTTTTTATACTTCGCAAGTATTTTTTATAACTATTTTTAAATTAAATGGCCACGTACAAAACCTGCCTTTGCCCTACCATCTTCTTTGTCACATATCTACAATCATTTCGTTATGAGTTTCTACATATATTAAGTACTTACTTTTATAAAAAACACAATAAGAGGAATAGGGAAGCTCTCCCCATATCCCTCTAAATTTTCTCTA
This sequence comes from Lysinibacillus sp. LZ02, assembly GCF_050613145.1. Taxonomy (GTDB): domain Bacteria; phylum Bacillota; class Bacilli; order Bacillales_A; family Planococcaceae; genus Lysinibacillus_B. The sequence goes on from NZ_CP192507.1 coordinate 4,027,953, forward strand.
TGAATAGAGAGGCCTGTCTACATGGGTAGCCTCCCTAATCATAAAAAGCGTATTTACCACACTACACGTTGACGTCGTCTATAAGATTTTGCTTCCTTATAGTTTTTCTCTTCTTCTTTCCCGATGCCTAAATAATGCTCACTAATCTCTGTATTGGATAATAAGCTAGCTGCATCTCCCTGCATCACTACTCGACCATTTTCCATAATATAGCCGTAATGTGCAATGGATAAGGCAACATTTGCATTTTGCTCAACTACTAGTATAGACATCCCTTCTTCTTCATTAATCTTTTTAATATTTTGGAAGATTTCTTTTACGAGTAATGGCGCAATCCCCAATGAAGGTTCATCTAGTAATAGTAGCTTCGGCTTAGCCATCAATCCTCGACCAATAGCTAACATTTGCTGTTCACCACCAGATAAAAACCCGGCTTTTCGAGATTGTAACATTTTCAGTTTTGGGAAATAGCCGTATATTTTTTCAATATCTGCTTTGATGTTAGAGCGGTCTTTGCGCGTGTACGCACCTGCCATTAAATTTTCTTCAACCGTTAAGTCTTTAAAAATACGTCGCCCTTCCATACTTAAGAAAATCCCTTGTTTAACAAGTGCATCCGCTGTCACTCCGTTGATTTTCTTTCCTTGGAACTCAATTGTCCCATCTGTAATTTGACCGCCTTCACCAGCAAGCAGACCTGAAATGGACTTCAATGTCGTCGACTTACCGGCTCCGTTACTACCAAGTAAAGCGACGATTTTCCCTTCTGGTACATGGAGTGACATCCCTTTTAAAGCTAAAATAATTTTTTGATAAACAACTTCTAAATTATTTACTTGGAGCATGTAAGCCACCCTTCCATCAGTTACCGTTTATACATATTAATCTTTGTAGCTAAAGTAGTCTTCTAACTGCTCCCACTTACCGTTTTTCACCACACCTAAACGTACTTTTTCAGTACCAGCATGGTTGTCCGCGCTAAATGTTAAATTTGCACCTAAACCACCTAAATCGAAATCTTGTAAAGACTCTAAACCTTCACGAATTTGAGTACCTGTTAAATCACCATCAGGATGTTTTTCAGCAGCAGCTTGAATACCTGCTACCATTACTTTTGCTGCACTCCAACCTTGAACGAACTTTTGGTTAATATCTTCAATTGTTTTTCCTTTTGACTCTAAGTATTTTTTAATATCTGCCATTCCCGCAAAATCTTCATATGGGAAAGCATGTCCTAAAATACCTTTGTAACCTTCTGCAACATCAGCACCTACAATATCAATCACACCTTCACCAGTTGCCCAGTTTAAGCCAAAGAATTGCGTATCAATGCCTAATGTTTTAGCATCACGTAAAATCGTAGCTGTAGCATTCCAAGTTTGTTGAATAATTGCGTAGTCTGGATTTTTCTTTTCCATATTTAATAATTGAGATTGGGCTTCTGTCGCCTTCACATCAATTACTTGCTCATCCACAATTTCAACACCAATTTCTTTACCATACGCTTTAATATCTTCAACTGGTGAGCGACCAAACGCTGTATCATTGTATAGTAACGCTACTGTTGGATTGTCACCTTCATGGTTTTCTTTAATCCATTTTAAAATAGCGCGCCCTTGATCAGAATAAGAAGCTGCAATTAAGAAGTTAAATGGACTTTCTTCTAAATTTTTTAAGTTTTCTGAATAAGAAGCTGAGAAGTATGGTAATTCATCCGTTGCCACTTGTTGACGTAACGCTTCTGTATCACCAGTTCCCCAACCAAGTACAGCCGATACATTTTCTTTATCACGTAACTCTTGATAAATTTTTTGTGCTTCTGGAATTTGGTAAGCATAATCCTTACCTACTAATTTTAAGTTTAATCCTTCAACCAAGTTATTTTCCGTAATATACTCAAAATACGCTTTTTCCCCTTCAGCGTATGGAGTTCCTACATCACCAGTACCGCCTGTAATATCATATAGCCCCCCAATGACAACCGTACGATTCCCATTGTCTCCATCTGAACCACTTGAGCTATCTACATCGCTGTCTGTAGATGCGTCGTCTGACGAACATGCTGCTAAAACAAGCAACAATAGCGCCCCCATTAACATCCATAAATACTTACTGCCTCTTTTCTTCACAAAAATTCCCCCTTGTTGTGATAAATGTATTTATTTATTTAATCTTGAACAGTGGATGACTTAATAAGAAAATGGCCATAATTTAAAATACTTTTTAATATTCAGCCAAATATGAGCTAAGCCACCTGGTTCAAAAATTAAAAACAGGATAATTGCTAAACCGAAAACAAACTCCTTAAATGCTGAGAACAGCTGATACATCGACGGCATAATCGTCGATAAAACATCTACTGCCGAGCTTAAAAATACAGGTAAAAGCGTGATGAATACAGCACCTAAAATGGAGCCAAATACACTTCCTAAGCCACCAATTAAAATCATCGCTAAGTATTCAATCGAAATACCAATACTATAATTTTCTGGACTTACAATCATTGTGTAATGGGCAAGTAAAGCCCCCGCAATACCTACGAAAAATGAGCTAACGGCAAAAGCTAACACTTTATATTGGAATAAATTGATACCCATAATTTGTGCTGCAATATCGCGATCGCGAATAGCTAAAAACGCTCGTCCTACTCGTGTTCTCAATAAATTTGTAGCATATAAAATCGTTAAGAACAGTACAATAACAGATAGGTAATAATATGAAGTATTTGTACTGAATTTAAATGGACCGATTTCTGGACGACTCAGTACCATTCCGGCTGTACCACCTGTCACACTATCCCAGCGACTAATAACAAATAAAATAATTACTTGTGCCGCTAATGTAGCGATTGCTAAGTACAATCCTTTTAAACGTAACGCTGGTAACCCGAAAATACCACCAATAATAGCCGTTATAAGACCTGCTAACGGTAGCGAAATCCAAAAGCTTAGTCCAAAAGTCGATGTAATAATAGCCGATGTATAACCGCCTACGCCTAAAAAGGCACCTACACCAATCGAAATCTGTCCCGTAAATCCAGTTAAAATATTAAGACCAATTGCACCAATTGCTGCGATAGCACATAGCGTTAGTAATCCTACCCAATAATTTGATGCAATGAGCGGAACAAGCAGAATAATGGCTACGATGATTGTCATTTTCACCTTTTCGGCCGTCGTTCCAAATAATTTCATATCATTCACATAAGACGTTTTGTAGTTTCCACTTTCTCGAACAAATAAATTCCTCACCCAATCACACCCTCTCTATGCCTTTGCTACCAAATAACCCATGTGGCTTTAACATTAAGATTAATAGCACGATGATGAACGGTACAACGTCCTTCACGCCACCACCTACTAATGGATCTAAATAACCACCCGCAATATTTTGTAGAATACCAATTAGGAAACCACCAACAATTGCACCTAGAACGCTATCTAAACCACCTAGAATTACTACTGGTAATACAGTTAAACCAATTGCTGACATTGTCGGACTAACACCGCTAATATTTCCTAATAGTACACCACCAATTGCTGCTACAATCGATGCAATCATCCATGTCATTGCATAAATAAACTTAACGCTAATGCCCATAGAAGAGGCTGCTGCATGATCTTCTGCTACTGCACGCATAGCAATTCCGATCTTCGAAAATTTGAAGAATAATGAGAAAGCAATGAGTAGGGCAATGACTACGATAAATGACCATAGGTATACGGGTGTGATAATGACGCCACCCATTTTTAATGGTGTTGATGGAAATACATTTGGCGGGAATACACGCGTTGAATGCCCCCAAATCATATGCACTGCACCAGCTAACAAGCTCGATAAACCAATCGTCGCCATAATTACTGAAATGGTCGGTGCATTTTGTAGCGGTCTTACAACTAATCGCTCTACTACCAGCCCTAGTATTGCACTAAATATTAGTGTTAGAAGTAGCGCAAAGATAAACGGTACTTCGTAAACTGTCATGATGACTAAACAAACATACGGACCAATAATAACAAATTCACCATTTGCTAAGTTCAGTGCTCCACTCGCTCTATAAATAAGAACAAATCCGAGCGCTACTAATCCATAGATACTCCCTACTACGATTCCGTTACTAAGCATCTGTAAAAAAAACGTCATCATGCCACCCCTTGCTTCAGTTTTAATTGAATAACACGAAGACTCACTTTTTCCTCCACTGATTCAGTGTGTGAATTAGCGATTGATACTTCCTGCGTATCCGAGTACATGCCATCAATTAACGCTTTATATTTCTGTTCAACAAAGTTTCTGCGAATTTTTAACGTACGTGTTAGCTCACCTTGATCTGCGGTAAATTGTTTGTGTAAAATGGAGAACTTTTTCACTCGATTGTGCTGTGGTAATTTACTCATTAACTGTTCTACTTGTTGTTCAATTAATTCAACAACTTTCGGATTTCTTGAGAGGTCTGAATATTCTGTATATACAATGCGGTTTTTATCTGCCCATCGACCGACGCTATTCATATCAATATTTAAAATAGCTGTCATATATGGCTTATCTTTACCGAGGCACACGGCTTCTTGAATATAAGGACTTGATTTTAACTCGTTTTCTACTAATCTTGGATAAATAACTTCACCAGCTGTATTCGTAATAATATCTTCTTTGCGGTCTAAAATGTGAAGGTGTCCTTGCTCATCGAGATAACCGTTATCCCCTAAACATAACCAACCATCAATTACTTCTTTTTGATCTTCCTCATGCAAATATGCAGAGAAAATAGCATTATTTTTCATGTAAATCGCGCCGTCTTCTCCGATTTTCACTTCTGTATTCGGTATCGGTACACCAGAGCTCCCCGCCTTAATTTGGCGATCCGGCTGAACAAATGCAATCCCTGCAACCTCTGTACCACCATATGTCTGTTTTAAATTCACACCAATACTATGATAGAAATGGAATGCATCTGATTGTAGTGCTGCCCCTGCGACATACGCTCTTCTCAGTCGCGCTAGTCCTAAATGATCACGAATAGCACTAAAAATAATGGCATCCCCTAAAAAGTACATCAATTTATCGATGCCTGATAATATTTGATTATTTGCATCAGCCACCGCTTTTTTATCCCCATACTTTTTAAAGAGGTTATATACTTTTCTTTTAAACCAACTAGCACCTTCCATACGAATCTCAAAATTCGACATTAACGACTGGTAGACACGAGGTGGTGCAAGCAATGTTTGTGGTCCGATCTCTCGTAAATCGACCATTACTGTATGCGGCTTTTCAGGGAAATTAACAACGAATCCAATAAGTAATGGAACAACGGTACTCACGACTTTTTCATTAACCCATGACAATGGCAAGAATGAGAAGTAGTCGTCTTTTTTCTTCATGTCCTCCAGTTCACTTAAATTTTTCGCTGCATTAATTAAGTTAAAATGTGTCAGAACGGCCCCTTTAGGTCTCCCCGATGTTGCTGCGCTATATGCAATGACAGCTGGGCTATGTGTATCAAGGTCTCTTGCCTGTTCTTCATAAAAATTGGCGTTACTCTTTAACAAAGCTTCCCCTTTTTCCATTAAATCGTCTAAAAAAATGAGTTTATGATGCTTATAATGACGTAATCCTTGCTTGTTGTAATAAATAATGTGCTCAACAAGCGGAATTTTAGCCTCTATTTCTAGTAATTTATCTACTTGTTCTTGGTCTTCAACAATGACAATTCTCGCTTTACAATCATTCAAGTAAAATTCAACTTGATCGGATAAAGATTCTTGATAAATCCCTACTGAAATTCCCCCAAGTAACTGTGCCGACATTTGAGCATATAGCCATTGTGGTCGATTTTCACCAATAATGGCCAGTGTTTCACCACTTTGAAATCCAAGCTCATACGATAGTGTAACTGCTAACAATTCGACATTTTTCAAATAATCTTGCCACGTAACTTCATTCCATATACCTAAATGTTTTTGCCTTAGCGCAACTGCATTTGGCTCATTTTTTGCTCGTTCTGCTAACAGAGTAGGCAATGTTTTATGAATGACCATTCAGTCTCTCCCCCTTAAATAACGGTTTCTTCACCGATATATGCTTTAATAACATCTGGATTTTGCTGTATTTCTTTTGGTGTCCCAAATCCAATCAGCTTTCCAAAATCCAACACGGCGATGTGATCTGACAAGCTCATTACGACCCCTAAGTCGTGTTCAATCAACACTACTGTCGTTCCCATCACCTCATGCATATCTAGTATGAATCGAGACATCATATCCTTTTCAGCATTATTCATACCTGCCATTGGCTCATCTAATAGAATTAGCTCCGGATTAAGCGCTAATGCTCGCCCAACTTCCACGCGTTTTTGTAGTCCGTACGATAGCGTACCTACTGGCGTATGGCGTATATCCTGCAATTCTAAAAACTCAATTACTTCCTCTACCTTTTGGCGATGTTGAATTTCTTCTTTGGAAGCTTTCCCTACGTAAAAGCCTCCGTCAATAATCCCTGAATTCATCAGAGAATGTCTGCCAAGCTTTAAATTATCAAGCACTGACATATGTGCAAATAAGGCAATATTTTGGAAGGCACGCGCCATACCGAGCGTCGTTCGATTATACGGTTTCATATTGATAATCTCTTGCCCTTTGTAACGAATGGAGCCAGTTGTCGGCTGATATAATCCACTAATGCAATTTAACATACTCGTCTTTCCAGCTCCATTAGGACCAATAAGTGAAAATATCTCACCTTGGTTTATATGGTACGTGACGCTATCTAACGCTTTAACGCCACCAAATTGCAAAGAGACATTTTCAATCTCTAAAATAGGCTCCATTAAAACTCCCCCTTTATTTGGTCGAAACCGAAACCATTTTAACTTACTATATTTTCCTGAATATTACTTTATCTAAAATAACTTTGTCAATCTATATTTTAAAAATAAATACATTTTTCGATTATTTTACAATATATTATTCTCGTTTTTTCGTTTTTTTTCTAAGTAATTCCCCTCCCGAATAATTCGAATAGAAGATATAACATACATTAAATTATTCCAAAATAATTGTTATTACACATGTCTTTACATTCTATTTATGCAAGCAATAATTAGTATATGATAGTAAGTGGAGAAATATTAATAAAATATGTAAATAAAATGAAGTTTATTAGAAAGGGATCATCTATTTCATCTGTGTAGAAAATGGAGAAAGGCTTATGAAGGATATAAAAAAAGGCAAAAAAAAATGGCTCCGAAGGTAGGACTCGAACCTACGACCAACCGGTTAACAGCCGGTTGCTCTACCACTGAGCTACTTCGGAACGCTATTATTTTAATTTACTCTATCAAGCTTAAGTACATTGAAAATTATACAGCCGCTTTTCGAGTAAAGCAAGGATTTTCTGATTTTTTATTTCAATGTCTTCTGCGTAAGAAATATACACCCTTAAATATTTTTCAATAACACTATAATTCTAAATTATGTTTATATAATTCTACATTATACCAATTTTCTCTTGACCTTATTTTACTATGATGTGTACAATAAATATCAAGCTTTAATAAATTTAATATTCAGAAATATCGAATTGGAATGGACTAAGGAGGATTTTTATGACAGAGACAAATGTAAAAGTAAATTTACTTGCACCAGAGCAATACAATATTACCGAAGAGCTGGAGAAGTATAAAAAAGATGAAAATCGTCAAGCCATTCGTTGGATTGATGCAACGGGTAATCGACGCATCATTTCATATAAACAACTGATTGAAAATATGAATCAATATGCTAATGCTTTAACATCGTTAAATATTGAACGTGGGGATCGCGTGTTAATCATCGTACCTCGATTACCAGAGGCTTACAATGTATATTTAGCCTGCTTAAAGGCTGGCATTGTACCGATTGCTTGTTCTGAAATGTTAAGAGCAAGTGATTTAGAGTATCGTATTGAACATGCTTCAGCAAAAGCAGTCATTGCTTATGATGCATTTACTACTGAAGTAAATAAAATCCAAGGTGCTAATCCTGTATTAAAATTAATTATTGGTGAAGAAGAGGAAGGTTGGACAAATTTAAATACACTAGCAGCACAACAAAGTACTGAATTTGAAGCTGCTCCTACTTTAAGAGATGATATGGCATTCCTTTCTTATACATCGGGTACTACTGGCAAACCTAAAGGCGTTGTACATTCTCATGGTTGGGGCTATGCTCATGTACGTACAGCTGCTTCTAATTGGTTAGGTGTCCATGAAGGAGATCTCGTTTGGGCAACGGCTGCTCCAGGTTGGCAAAAGTGGATTTGGAGTCCGTTCCTATCAACAATTATGTTAGGGGCAACAGCTTTCGTGTATTACGGAGGGTTTGAAGCAGAGAAATACCTCCAACTTATTCAAGATGAAAAAATTCATGTGCTATGTTGTACACCAACTGAATACCGTATTATGGCGAAACTTGACAGCTTAAACGAGTATGATTTATCCTCCCTTCGAAGTGCTGTTTCAGCAGGGGAACCACTAAATCGCCCAGTCATTGATACATTTATGAAGTTATTTAACTTAAAAGTGCGGGATGGTTATGGCCAAACAGAAAATACATTGTTAATCGGAACAATGCAAAATATGGAATTACGCCCAGGCTCGATGGGACGACCAACACCAGGCAATAACGTAAAAATTATTGATGAAAACGGGGAAGTAGTAGCACCAGGAGAAGTAGGCGATATTGCTGTGCACAAGTCTTGTCCAGCTCTATTTAAAGAATACTATCGCGACCGCGAGCGCACTCAGGCTGCTTTCCGTGGTGACTGGTACATTACTGGGGACCAAGCAAGCTATGATGCAGAGGGCTACTTCTGGTTTGAAGGACGTGGTGATGACATTATCATTTCTTCTGGATATACGATTGGACCATTTGAAGTGGAAGATGCACTAAACAAGCATGAAGCGGTACAAGAATGTGCTGTTGTCGCTGCGCCAGACGAAATTCGTGGTAGCATCGTAAAAGCGTATATTGTTTTAAAGGAAAGCTATCAGGGAGCCGATGAAGAGTCACTAATTAAGGAGCTTCAGGAGCATGTGAAAACGTTAACTGCACCGTATAAATATCCACGTAGCATTGAGTTCCTAAAAGAATTACCGAAAACAACTTCCGGTAAAATTCGCCGTATCGAACTACGCCAAAAAACGGCTGCTCTATAAAAATAAAAATCAACCTAACATCCAAAAATGTTAGGTTGATTTTTAAATGCCGTGCCCTTATTGTAAGATGAATTGTACCAATGTATCAATGAGTGTATCTGCTAATGGTCGCTCTGATTCATTGTATGTGGCTATATTGGTTTCCCGATTGGCTGGAGCTATTTTCAGTACATGATTCATCCCTTTGATCATCACAAGTTGAGCCTGCTCATTCCCTGCTTTTAACGCTTGCGCGTCTATTTCACTCGCCTGAATATCTGCTGATCCCTGCACGACTAGAATAGGTACATCTAGTTCACTAATCACTTGCACAGGATGATATTTTAACAATGAAATCATATACGGTTGTACAGAAGATCTAAAGATAGCAGTGAGTTCTGTCGGTACATCCGTTACGATTTCCCCTTCCTTTAAAGTGGCTAAAATACGCTCTGATTCAGCTAATAAATCATCAGAAAGTGATCCTTGTAACTGTTCCAATAATAGCTCATCGATTGGTCTACCAGCACCTGCTATTGAAATATAAGAATCTACATTTCCTGCCTGTGTAGCTAACATACCGATTAATGCACCCTCACTATGCCCAATGATATGAACACTCGAAAAACGCTCATCTTCCTTCGCATATTTCACCAATTGTTTCACATCTTCTACGAATGACTCAAATGTTACTTCTTCCTCCGATGTAATCAGTCCTGCATTATCTCCTACTCCGCGTTTATCAAATCGAATAGAAGAAATACCTTTTATAGCTAACTCTTCCGCAACCATTTTTAAGCTATTATTTTGTCCGTCTATTTTTCTACTTCATTTCCCGCAAATAATCATCCTATTAGTTGAGGCCTTGCCTGCGGAAAGCGAATCAGCTATAGCAGAAATCAACATATTCTGATGTTTTCTTTAACAATAAGAGATAAATCGACACGCATTGTATGTTTGTACATTTGTTCGTTATAAGATAGTAACCATAAAATAAAAAACCGGTACTAATAATTACTTCGTACCGGTTAATATTATTCATAATGGTTCATCAATTAAAAAATTTTATTTTTAAAAAAATAAAAGCGCCTGCTAATCCCAGACACGGGTGAAGAAGCCTAACAAGTAGCACGCTAGTCATATGTAGGAGAGAGTCAAATTGTCATAAGGGGATGGCACTTTCGCCTAGACGTACATGCCCTTTTCCAACAACTATTACCTACAATACGACATTTTATGATTTCTTAAACAATAAAAAAAGCCACTACTAACTGAATTAGTAGCGACTTTTTGCGCCTAGCGATGTCCTACTCTCACAGGGGGAAGCCCCCAACTACCATCGGCGCTAAAGAGCTTAACTTCCGTGTTCGGTATGGGAACGGGTGTGACCTCTTTGCCATCATCACTAGACTATGGTCGACCTCCAATACACGGCGTATTACTGCGTCAGCTACATTCGTTCAATCAGTCACGTACATAGGTACGCTCCTTCATTCACTCATTTGCTTCCTTGTACTACTTGTGTCTTGAAGCTCTCTTTTAAGAAAGAAGTTGTTCTTTCAAAACTGGATAAACGGTGCATTGTGCAATTTACAAAATGTGGTTAAGTCCTCGACCGATTAGTATTCGTCAGCTCCATGTGTCGCCACACTTCCACCTCGAACCTATCTACCTGATCGTCTTTCAGGGGTCTTACTTACTTGCGTAATGGGAAATCTCATCTTGAGGGGGGCTTCATGCTTAGATGCTTTCAGCACTTATCCCGTCCATACATAGCTACCCAGCGATGCCGTTGGCACGACAACTGGTACACCAGCGGTATGTCCATCCCGGTCCTCTCGTACTAAGGACAGCTCCTCTCAAATTTCCTACGCCCACGACGGATAGGGACCGAACTGTCTCACGACGTTCTGAACCCAGCTCGCGTACCGCTTTAATGGGCGAACAGCCCAACCCTTGGGACCGACTACAGCCCCAGGATGCGATGAGCCGACATCGAGGTGCCAAACCTCCCCGTCGATGTGGACTCTTGGGGGAGATAAGCCTGTTATCCCCGGGGTAGCTTTTATCCGTTGAGCGATGGCCCTTCCATGCGGAACCACCGGATCACTAAGCCCGTCTTTCGACCCTGCTCGACTTGTAGGTCTCGCAGTCAAGCTCCCTTGTGCCTTTACACTCTACGAATGATTTCCAACCATTCTGAGGGAACCTTTGGGCGCCTCCGTTACCTTTTAGGAGGCGACCGCCCCAGTCAAACTGTCCGCCTGACACTGTCTCCTACCCCGCTAAGGGGCATGGGTTAGAAATTCAGTACAACCAGGGTAGTATCCCACCGACGCCTCCACCGAAGCTAGCGCTCCGGTTTCTCTGGCTCCTACCTATCCTGTACAAGTTGCACCAAATTTCAATATCAAGCTACAGTAAAGCTCCACGGGGTCTTTCCGTCCTGTCGCGGGTAACCTGCATCTTCACAGGTACTATAATTTCACCGAGTCTCTCGTTGAGACAGTGCCCAGATCGTTACGCCTTTCGTGCGGGTCGGAACTTACCCGACAAGGAATTTCGCTACCTTAGGACCGTTATAGTTACGGCCGCCGTTTACTGGGGCTTCAATTCATAGCTTCGCTTGCGCTAACCACTCCTCTTAACCTTCCAGCACCGGGCAGGCGTCAGCCCCTATACGTCACCTTACGGTTTTGCAGAGACCTGTGTTTTTGCTAAACAGTCGCCTGGGCCTATTCACTGCGGCTCTCTCGGGCTTTCACCCTACCAGAGCACCCCTTCTCCCGAAGTTACGGGGTCATTTTGCCGAGTTCCTTAACGAGAGTTCTCTCGCACACCTTAGGATTCTCTCCTCGACTACCTGTGTCGGTTTGCGGTACGGGTACCTCCCACCTCGATAGAGGCTTTTCTTGGCAGCGTGAGATCAGGAACTTCGTCCATACGGACTCGTCATCACAGCTCAATGTATTAGTACGCGGATTTGCCTACGTACACACCTTACTGCTTGAACAGAGACAACCAACGCTCTGCTTACCCTACCCTTCTGCGTCCCCCCATTTCTCAAACGGTGGGGAGGTAGTACAGGAATATCAACCTGTTGTCCATCGCCTACGCCTGTCGGCCTCGGCTTAGGTCCCGACTAACCCTGAGCGGACGAGCCTTCCTCAGGAAACCTTAGTCATACGGTGGACAGGATTCTCACCTGTCTTTCGCTACTCATACCGGCATTCTCACTTCTAACCGCTCCACCAGTCCTTCCGGTCTGACTTCAGCGCAGTTAGAACGCTCTCCTACCACTCACACCAATGGTGTGAATCCACAGCTTCGGTGAATCGTTTAGCCCCGATACATTTTCGGCGCAGCGTCACTCGACCAGTGAGCTATTACGCACTCTTTAAATGATGGCTGCTTCTAAGCCAACATCCTGGTTGTCTAAGCAACGCCACATCCTTTTCCACTTAACGATTACTTTGGGACCTTAGCTGGTGGTCTGGGCTGTTTCCCTTTTGACTACGGATCTTATCACTCGCAGTCTGACTCCCGTGCATAAATATCCGGCATTCGGAGTTTGTCTGAATTCGGTAAAGCGAGATGCCCCCCTAGTCCAAACAGTGCTCTACCTCCGGTATTCTCATCACGAGGCTAGCCCTAAAGCTATTTCGGAGAGAACCAGCTATCTCCAGGTTCGATTGGAATTTCTCCGCTACCCACACCTCATCCCCGCACTTTTCAACGTGCGTGGGTTCGGGCCTCCAGTGAGTGTTACCTCACCTTCACCCTGGACATGGGTAGATCACCTGGTTTCGGGTCTACGACCACGTACTACATCGCCCTATTCAGACTCGCTTTCGCTGCGGCTCCGTCTTCACAACTTAACCTCGCACGTAATCGTAACTCGCCGGTTCATTCTACAAAAGGCACGCTATCACCCATTAACGGGCTCTAACTACTTGTAGGCACACGGTTTCAGGTTCTCTTTCACTCCCCTCCCGGGGTGCTTTTCACCTTTCCCTCACGGTACTGGTTCACTATCGGTCACTAGGTAGTATTTAGCCTTGGGAGATGGTCCTCCCGGATTCCGACGGAATTTCACGTGTTCCGCCGTACTCAGGATCCACTCTGGAGGGCATGTACTTTCGACTACAGGGCTATTACCTGCTCTGGCGGACCTTTCCAAGTCGCTTCGCCTAATACATGCCTTTGTAACTCCGTATAGAGTGTCCTACAACCCCAAGAGGCAAGCCTCTTGGTTTGGGCTCTTCCCGTTTCGCTCGCCGCTACTCAGGGAATCGAATTTTCTTTCTCTTCCTCCAGGTACTTAGATGTTTCAGTTCCCTGGGTCTGTCTCCAGTACGCTATGAATTCACGTAAAGGTACTACGCGATTAAACGTAGTGGGTTCCCCCATTCGGAAATCCCCGGATCAAAGCTTACTTACAGCTCCCCGAGGCATATCGGTGTTAGTGCCGTCCTTCATCGACTCCTAGTGCCAAGGCATCCACCGTGCGCCCTTAATAACTTAACCAAGTTATACTTGAACAACGTTCAAGATTTTAAGTTGACACGTCAATGTTACTTGACTTGTTTTGACTCTTATCTATTTAAAATAGAAATTTGTGTTTGCTTTCAATGTCGTTTTATCCAGTTTTCAAAGAACAAAGCTACTGACTTCCATCACATCGTGATATGCATCAGTGTATTTGCTACATGCAGCTTTGCGACGATAGCGCAAGCGTCAGGAGCAAGGTATTTAGAAAGTCATAAACTTTCAAAACTGAACGCAAAACGTTAACTACTGACCATGTCAGTATTCCGAAAATATCCTTAGAAAGGAGGTGATCCAGCCGCACCTTCCGATACGGCTACCTTGTTACGACTTCACCCCAATCATCTATCCCACCTTCGGCGGCTGGCTCCAAAAGGTTACCTCACCGACTTCGGGTGTTACAAACTCTCGTGGTGTGACGGGCGGTGTGTACAAGGCCCGGGAACGTATTCACCGCGGCATGCTGATCCGCGATTACTAGCGATTCCGGCTTCATGTAGGCGAGTTGCAGCCTACAATCCGAACTGAGAACGGTTTTATCGGATTAGCTCCCCCTCGCGGGTTGGCAACCGTTTGTACCGTCCATTGTAGCACGTGTGTAGCCCAGGTCATAAGGGGCATGATGATTTGACGTCATCCCCACCTTCCTCCGGTTTGTCACCGGCAGTCACCTTAGAGTGCCCAACTGAATGATGGCAACTAAGATCAAGGGTTGCGCTCGTTGCGGGACTTAACCCAACATCTCACGACACGAGCTGACGACAACCATGCACCACCTGTCACCGTTGTCCCCGAAGGGAAAACTATGTCTCCATAGTGGTCACCGGGATGTCAAGACCTGGTAAGGTTCTTCGCGTTGCTTCGAATTAAACCACATGCTCCACCGCTTGTGCGGGCCCCCGTCAATTCCTTTGAGTTTCAGTCTTGCGACCGTACTCCCCAGGCGGAGTGCTTAATGCGTTAGCTGCAGCACTAAGGGGCGGAAACCCCCTAACACTTAGCACTCATCGTTTACGGCGTGGACTACCAGGGTATCTAATCCTGTTTGCTCCCCACGCTTTCGCGCCTCAGCGTCAGTTACAGACCAGAAAGTCGCCTTCGCCACTGGTGTTCCTCCAAATCTCTACGCATTTCACCGCTACACTTGGAATTCCACTTTCCTCTTCTGCACTCAAGTCCCCCAGTTTCCAATGACCCTCCACGGTTGAGCCGTGGGCTTTCACATCAGACTTAAAGGACCGCCTGCGCGCGCTTTACGCCCAATAATTCCGGACAACGCTTGCCACCTACGTATTACCGCGGCTGCTGGCACGTAGTTAGCCGTGGCTTTCTAATAAGGTACCGTCAAGGTACAGCCAGTTACTACTGTACTTGTTCTTCCCTTACAACAGAGTTTTACGAACCGAAATCCTTCTTCACTCACGCGGCGTTGCTCCATCAGGCTTTCGCCCATTGTGGAAGATTCCCTACTGCTGCCTCCCGTAGGAGTCTGGGCCGTGTCTCAGTCCCAGTGTGGCCGATCACCCTCTCAGGTCGGCTACGCATCGTCGCCTTGGTGAGCCGTTACCTCACCAACTAGCTAATGCGCCGCGGGCCCATCCTGTAGCGATAGCAGAACCATCTTTCAACTTTCTAACATGTATTAGAAAGTATTATTCGGTATTAGCCCCGGTTTCCCGGAGTTATCCCAAACTACAGGGCAGGTTGCCCACGTGTTACTCACCCGTCCGCCGCTAACTTTCATCTGATGCAAGCATCAAATGAAAGTCCGCTCGACTTGCATGTATTAGGCACGCCGCCAGCGTTCGTCCTGAGCCAGGATCAAACTCTCCATAAAAAGAATTTGAGTAAGCTCAAATTTGCTGGCATCATGTTTGATGTCCAAAATTTTGTTTCTTATTTAGAAACATTTATTGTTAACGTTTTGCTTGTTCAGTTTTCAAAGTTCATTTTGTTAAGTTACTTCAACAGCAACTTTTATATCTTAACACTAACCTAATTTCATGTCAACAACTTTTTTGAAAGTTTTTTATCATTATCTGCTTTCGATAGTGACTTTTAGTATCTTACCATCAACTTTTTATTAAGTCAATGATTTTCTTTAAAACTTTCTTCATGTCTTAGCGACTTACTTATATTAGCACCACCTACTCATATTCGTCAACACTATTTCATAAGTTTTTTTGAGAAACTCATTTCTTTTTAAAATCCGCGCAAAAAAAGGAGCATGCCAACCATGCGAAAGGTACTGATATTATTAGGTTTATTTACGCTATCATTAGCTGCTTATTATTCTCTTCAAGACATTCGTATTCCGGTATTTTTAATGACAGAGGAGCCCAATGTAATTGTAAAAGGAAATAATGGACAGGTTCTGATAATAGAATTAGATTTTGAACATGATGGACTAGTAGAATTCATTACTTCCCCAAACAGTCGTAATACACTCTTTTTGTTAGACGCCGATCTTATTGAACGAGCGGACCATCTTGTAGAATTATTAAATACCTATCAACGTGCTACTGGGTTATTAGGGGAAACACTTGAAACGGTTGAGCAGGATATAGCTGTTTATGAAAATGCATTCGACAACAAGCCATTATGGTTTATGTTAAAAGGCTATATGTATGAAGACACATTAAAACGCACATTATTTGAACAGCAAATTAATATGATTGCCCCTTCTCTTGTTGTTCGCAACAATGTGTTACCTAAGAAGCTGGAAAAAGGAACGATATTATCTTTGCCTGTATATAAGGAGACAAATGTAGATTTTACTCAATTCTCGGATTGGGTGGCTAAACAACACTTTCTTTCTATAGAAGAAAGTCTATTTGGTTATTCGCTTAAAACAAAACGCTATCCTTAAAGAAAAGCGCAAGCTCCCTCTCTAGCCCCGACATGCGCTGAAGATAGATACTCTTTCAATTTGAAAAAGTTTATACTTTTCTCTTTAAAAAAAAGACTGACCAGAAGTTGTGGTCAGTCTCTCTTCATTATTAAGATTGTTGCGCTGTTTGCTTCCGTGCTTTGCGGCGCTCCTCTAATTTTTTACGATCTTGCTCTGATTTTTCATTATACTTCGGTAACATTAATAACTGATACGCATTTACTGCGACAAGTGGGAATAATAATAGAGCAACATACATATTAATATTGTCTTGACGCCCCATTAACGCAATAATCCATTCTAATGATGTAATGACAATCATAAAGAATATCGCTGAAATCAATACATGCTTTTTGCCAGTCATGTTCACTTTTTTAATAGCAGTTGCAATCGCCGCGCCTACTAAAAACACTAATAGACCTATGTAGAATAGCCAATCCCCTACAGATTTAGCATCTGGTGCAAAGCGGAAAATCACTAAATCCACTAAGACAATGATAATTAAAAGTAATTGTACCCAGTTCCAAAGTGTTAACGTTTTAAAAACACCGACACCAATTTGATGTAGTGTGAGATAAGCAAAAAAACCAGCTTGCGCAATTACACTCATCGTAAAACCAAGTAAAATCATCCATGTAAAGGCAGCAATAAATTCGCCGAATTCACCTGCGACTAAATATGGTTGAAAGAAATTCCAGCGTATAAAAAGGCTTGCCACTGCTGTGACACCACCGCCAATTAGCATAGCTATTACAAAAAACTTAAACCAATTTCGTATCGTCACGACAAATTGTCCTCCGTTTATTCAATTTCCTCATCTTATTTTAACAATGCTTTTGTAAAAAAGCTAATGATGATGTGATTCCATACATATTATTCCCCGAAATGTGAACAATAATTGAAAGAGCGCTTTCACGGAAAGGAAGGGACTTATGCGGCGACTATTCATCTTATGTTGGGTAGCTTTAGTGTTAGTTAGTTGTTCAGGCGAAAATACGTCGACGTTATCATATGAAGAAGTAAAGAAAATTATGGTAGACGCATTGCAAACAGAAGAAGGAAAAAAAGCAATACGACAATTACTTCAAGATCAAAGTTTTCGCGAACTACTTGTGCTTGAACACAGCGAAGTCGATACGGCTATGAAAAACACACTCCTCTCAAAAGAAGCGGAGGATTTTTGGAAAAAGACATTTGAAGACCCTAAGTTTAAAGAAACATTAGCCAAAAGCATGCAGGAACAGCAAGAAAAATTAATGAAAACCTTAATGAACGATGCCGAATATCAAAAAACATTAATCCAATTTTTTGACCAACCAGATATGCAAAAACAATTCGAGTCCATTTTAAAAGGGACTGAACTTCGAAAACAGATGGAGGACGTTGTAAAAGAAACGATTGAAAATCCATTAATGCAATCTAAATGGCAAGAGTTGATTCGGAAAAGTGAAGAGGAAGGTAGCTCTAAAGCAGGCGAATCTGGTGGCAGTAAAGATGAAAGTGGTGGAAAAGACAGTGGCGGCGGTGGTTAATAATCACCAATCTTAGAACGTAATCCGATGTCCATTATTCATGTCTTTACTATCTACTAACAATTGAGGATTATTGTCTTGAAAAAGGAAAAGTAGCGATTCATTTGAATTGCTACTTTTTTAGTGGATAGAGCATTATAAGTTTAATGGGTATCCACATACCGCGCCCTCTCTAGCCCTGACATGCGTTGGAGACAGGCTCAAAGAGACTTTCGACACGTCACGAGGCGCTGGGGCTAGACACCCTTTCAATTTGAAAAAGTTTATACTTTCTTATCTTTATATGAAAAGGAGGTGTCCAAAGTGACACCTCCTCTTTAATGCCATTATTTCGTCAATCTTTCAACGATACGCCCAGCGATTTCTAAATAGATTTGACCTGTTGGGTGGTCTTCAGCATAAACAGATGGTGCAAAATCCTCATCTGCCCAGTCTGGTTGACCTAAAGGAATTTGACCAAGTAAATCTGTGCGTAGCTCTTCCGCTAATTTTGGACCTCCGCCTTGACCAAATACGTATTCGCGTTCACCTGTTAGTTTTGACTCGAACCACGCCATATTTTCGATTACACCAAGAATTTCATGGTTTGTTTGTAATGCCATCGCACCCGCGCGCGCTGCAACAAATGCTGCTGTTGGATGAGGTGTTGTGACAACGATTTCTTTTGAAGCTGGCAACATTTGATGTAAATCAAGTGCTACATCCCCTGTACCTGGTGGTAAATCTAATAATAAGTAATCCAGATCGCCCCACTCTACATCACGGAAGAACTGATCTAATACTTTTCCTAGCATTGGTCCACGCCATACGATTGGTGCATTATTTTCTACGAAGAAGCCCATTGAAATGACTTTTACACCCATGCGCTCTACAGGATAGATACGGTCATTTTTTACAACTGGCATTTCTGTAATGCCCATCATATCTGGTACGCTAAATCCGTAAATATCCGCATCGATTAAACCTACTTTTTTACCTAGACGAGACAGCGCTACTGCCATATTGACTGACACTGTCGATTTCCCTACGCCACCTTTACCAGAGGCAATGGCAATAAATTGTACTTTAGATAATGGCGATAAAATGTCTTGCGCCTCTGCTTCTGTCGCTTGGCCGCGGAATGAATCTAATACTTCTGGCGATAATTCTTCAAAACGAATACCTACTGAAGCTGCACCATTTGCTTTTAATACCTCAACAATTTTCATTTGAAGTGTCATTTGTTCTGGTGTGTTTGTTTTTGCAATGGCAATTTTTACGCTAACAAATTGCTTGTCTTCCTTAATTGTTACGCTTAAAATGCCGCCTGTTTGCTCTAACGTTCTATGTAAAAAAGGATCTTCTAGTTGCCCCAATAGTTCTCTGACTTGTTGTTCGTTCATCAAATTCATACACTCCCCCAAATTTTATATCCATTGCTAGTATATCACACTGCACTTCTAGTAGTACTGTGAGTTGCTTCACTCATACGACATATCAAAATAGTTTTCAATACCTTCGGCGATGGCGATGGCCATTTTTTCTTGATAGTTTTTATCCGCAAGTAACGCACTTTCTTCCGGGTTGCTCAAGAAGCCTGTCTCCACTAATACAGCAGGTACTTCCGTTTTTTTCAGTAAATATACTTGCTCAATCGCGAGTGCTTCCCTGTTTGTGTTTCCTAAATCTTCTCGAATCGATAATTGAATCGCTTTAGCTAAGTATTGGCTTTGCTCATGTCCTGTTTTATGATAAAACACTTGCGCACCACGCCACTGACTATCTGGAATGGCATTAGCATGGACTGTGATAAATAAATCCGGTTGTGTGCTTGCAACAATCGACTGTCTTAAGAAAATATCTTGCTTTTTACGCTCTCGCAGTGTTGGATACTCTTCACCTGGTTTATGCTCGCTAATGACATCCCCTTCTGTTGTACGTGTCATCACAACTTCCGCTCCAAGACGCTTTAGCTGTCTTGCTAGCTTTTGTGTAATTGCAAGTGTGACGTCCTTTTCGATGAGATCGCCATTCGACGCCCCACCATCTATTCCGCCATGCCCAGCATCAAGCACGATTGTCACCCCGCCTAGAGGCTCCGGTAAGAAAAAGCGCCTGTCCGATGCACTTGTTTCATACACAACGACGAGCATACAAGTACATAGTAATACAAGTACTGCTAACCAACGTCGCACATGTCCACTCTCCTTTTTCCATACTATACGTAAAAGAGAGTGAGTCTATGCATTATTCCATTGCCAGATGATTTTGTAATGTTGCGTAAAAACCCTGTTTCTTCATTAATGAATTGTGATTACCTGATTCTAAAATTTGCCCATCTTTTATCACCAGAATTGTGTCTGCATTTTCAATTGTTTTTAATCGGTGGGCAATCACAAAGCTTGTACGCCCCTTCATTAAATTATTTAAGCCTTTTTGAATGTGTAATTCTGTCATTGTATCCACACTTGATGTTGCTTCATCAAGAATTAAAATATCGGGGTCTTCTAAAACGGCACGAGCAATCGCAATCAGCTGTCGTTGTCCCTGACTTAAATTCATACCACCGCTTGTTAGTAATGTGTCATATTGCTGTGGTAAATATTTAATAAAATTATGGGCACAAGCAATTTTCGCTGCCTGCTCTACTTCTTCATCTGTTGCGTCGAGTTTACCGAATCGAATGTTTTCACGTACTGTACCGGAGAATAAGTACGTATCTTGCAATACAACACCGACATGATCACGGACATTGGCCATTTTATAATGCGTAATCGGCTCACCATCCAACAAAATTCTGCCCCCTGTCGTATCATAAAAACGAGTAAGGAGCTGAATAATCGTTGTTTTGCCTGAGCCAGTTGGACCGACAATCGCTACCACCTCACCCGCTCTCGCTGTGAAATCAATGCCACGTAAAATGGGCTTGCCTGTTTCATATTCGAATGCTACTTGTTCAAACTGAATATCCCCGTTAAAGCGACTCTTTTCTTTCGCATCTAACTTGTCTGCCACTTCTTCTTTTTCGTCTAAAATCTCGAAGACGCGCTCAGAACCAGCAATAGCTGACTGGAATGTATTTAACAAGTTGGATAACTGATTAATCGGACGGAAAAATTGACGCGTATAGACTACAACAGAAGCAATCACACCAATTGTGACATCACCTTTCACCGCTAAAATGGCACCTACACCAATGACTAATCCTGTGCCAAAGTTATTCATGAAGTTATTAATCGGACCCATAAAGCCAGAAACAATATCTGCACGCATAGCAGATGTACGTAGCCGTTCATTCACTTCTGTAAACTCTGCTACGGTTTTCTTTTCTTTCCCAAACAGCGTTGTAATATCCGAATTGGAAATGGTTTCTTCTATATAACCATTTAGCTGTCCTAAATCACGTTGCCGCGCTACGAAATTAACACTACTACGCTTAATAATTTGCTTTGTTACCCATACGATTAACGGAATAACCGTTAATGTCACAATCGCTAGCATCCAATTCAAATAGAAAAGCACAAAAGCCGTCCCAATAATTGTTAGGAACGAAGAAATAATTTGTATAACACTTTGCGATAATGCTGCATTTAAGTTATCAATATCGTTTGTCATACGACTCATTAAATCGCCTTGCTTACGCTTGTCGAAAAACGATAACGGTAAGTTTTGTAGCTTTGCAAACAATTGTTGGCGTAATTGGCGAATTGTTTTCTGTGAAACACGGATCATCACATAAAACTGTAACCACGTGAATAATGAATACACGGTATAGATAGTCGCTAGCATGATGGACATGCGAATCGCACCACTCACATCTAACTTTAAGATGTATTCATCCGTAATGACACCGACTAAGTACGGACCTATTAAGCCAAGTAATGAACCAATAATGACTAGAAATGTCGCTAAAAGCATCCCTAATTTTTGCTGACGCAAATAGCTCCATATACGGAGGAGTGTCTGTTTTTGATTTTTTGGCTTTACGACAGGTCCATTAAACCGTCCGCCTGGATGACCCATTGGTGGTGGCGGTCCGCCTGGTCGTTTATTCACTTACCGTCCCCCCTTTTCTATTTGTGTGCGTACAATTTGTTGATATAAATCACTTGTTGCGAGTAATGCCTCATGTGTTCCACTGGCAGTAATTCGCCCGTCATCCATTACAAAAATTTGATTTGCATGACGAATGGAAGAAACTTTCGATGACACGATAAATTTCGTTGCATCCGCAAACTCTGCTTGGATTGCTTGTTGAATTTTCTTTTCGGAAATACTATCAACTGCACTTGTAACATCATCTAAAATAAGGATAGCCGGCTTACGAATAAACGCGCGCGCCATGGCGAGACGTTGTTTTTGTCCACCCGATAAATTCGTTGCCCCTTGTGTTAATGTATGTTCTATACCTGCTGGTAACTTCTCTACAAACTCGCTTGCACAAGCAGCAAGCAAACTTTCTGCAATTTGAACATTTGTTGCGGCTTCCTCTCCGTAGCGAATATTGTCAGCAATCGTTTTGGAAAATAACGTTGCCTTTTGCGGGGCAAATCCAATCGATTCACGGAGCTGTTGTAAATCGTATTGTTGAATGGGAATCCCGTCAATTTTTATCGTTCCTTGATTAGCATCAAATAAACGCGGAATCATTTTGACAAGCGTTGACTTTCCACTACCGGTCATACCGATAATCCCGACTGTTTCTCCTGCCTTCACAGAAAAGGACAGCTCCTTTAGTACGGGTTCTGTGTCTTTATTATAAGAAAAGCTGACATTTTCAAAAGCTATATCGCCACGTACCGAATGATTCACTGGTTGCTCAGGACTGTTCACTTCAGTCGTTTCTTCTAGTACGGAAACGATACGCTCTGCGCTAGGTACAGCACGCGCAAGCTGTATAAGTACCATAGAGGAACTCATTAAACCATTCATCACCATCATTAAGTAGTTCGTAAATGCTAAAATAACGCCAATTTGAATCGTATTGTTTTCTACTTTAATGGCGCCCAGCCATAATGCTGCAACGATCCCCATATTAATCACAAACATCGATAACGGGGCTAAAATCCCAATGATTTGATCTGCATGAATACTGCGTTTCATCAGCTGCGTATTGACTTCAGCAAACTGGGCAATCTGATGATTTTTACAGTTGTATGCTTTTACTACTCGGATGCCCGCTAAATTTTCCTGTACTTTTGTATTTACTTGGTCCACAACCTTTTGTACACGGTGAAATAGCTTACCTGAAATCATCGTAAAGAAGTACACACAAATAGCTAAAATGGGTACGACAACGAGTAAAATAGAAAATAGCTCCCGCGCTGTGAAATACACCATCACAATAGCACCAACAAATAACATCGGGCCACGCACAAAGATCTTCAATAACATCGTCAGTGCACGCTGAAGCATTTCTACATCGCTCGTTAAATTTGTAATGAGCTTACCGAGCGTAAATTGATCCTTACTACTATTCGAAAAATATGTAATCGTTTCATATAAATCATGTCGTATATCCGCGGCAAAATTGACGGCTACCCGTGAGGCATAAATGGAACAACCTATACCGCCAATCAAGCCGAAAACTGCTGCCACAATCATTAGGCTAAACATTGTTACAATATAAGCCGTATCATGTTGTGCAATGCCATTATCAATAATCAACTGTAAGATGGCTGGTTGCACTAAATCCATCGCGACTTCTAAAAGCATCATAAGTGGTGCAATAATAGCAAATGCGATATACGGCTTTAAATACTTTGTTAACTTCAAAACAGCTTGCAAAGTACTAACCTCCTTTTCATTCTAAAATGTTTCACGTGAAAAAATCCCTCAAACTTTCGCTTGAGAGATTGGATTGTTACAAGCAACTCACTTTGTATATTACCTGTATCACCAATGTTACTCTTCTACTGTTTCTTCGATTATTTCATCTAACGCAAAAGCCGCTTTAAAATCATTCATAATCGCTTCCGTCGCCTTCAATTCACCTGCAATAATTGGGTGAATGGATTGTAATTCCACAGATTCTAATTGTTTTTTTAATGTATCTTGCTTAATAACCAATTGCTGATAGAAGGAAAGCGCTCTACCACGTCGAAATGTTTGTGCACCACGGTGCCCTCTTTTTCGCCCACCATGTCTGCATTCTTCTCTAGCAAATTCCTCTTCATGCTCTTTTCTCATGTACATCACCCCTTGAATACAATCGTATACAAATGTATTCGATTATACAATGATATATTTCAATCTGAATGTGTCCCCATATACAAAATTGCAATATTCCATATTTAAAGCGCGGTTTTTATTATATAGTAGAATTAGTAGATTTTTTGTATATTTTTACTAGATGAATATAGGAATGAGGGGGATCGCATGAATAGCAAATTAAAAGCCGTTGTGGATTCAATTGATATTTATCAAGCAACCTATCCAGAAGATGCTTGTGTACTCATTTTCGATACAGAAAAAGTAGTGGGGTATAAACGCGGGAAAATGGTCGATTTAAATATTAGAGTCGGGGAAACCATTGACATGCACAAAAACACAACAAGTGTCCGCGCAATGAAAAGCAGAAAATTTCTCCGAGAAGAACGCGGGGCAGAACTATTTGGATTTGCCTATATCGCCTCCGCCAGCCCTATTTATGACGAGGGCAAAGTTGTTGGGGTCGTTACTGGCGTGATTTCGAATGACCGTGTGCACCATATGCGGATTGTAGCCACAGAGCTTTCAAGTGCTGTACAGCAAATGTCTGCTACAACAGAGGAATTAACACAGGCTAGCACTCATGTATCAAAGCGCATGGAAGACTTATCGGCGTTTGCCCATACAATGAATCATGATATCCAACAAATTAACTCGATTGTAAATACAGTGAAAGATATTTCAAGGAAATCACAAATTTTAGGGTTAAATGCTTCTATTGAGGCAGCACGCTCAGGCATTCATGGCAAAGGCTTCGCCGTCGTGGCAGAGGAAATTCAAAAAATGGCGCAAAGTAGTACGGCAAGTGCGGAAAATATTACTAAAGAGCTTGATAATATTAAACAGGCGATGAGTTATGTAAATGAATCGACCACACAAATCGTTGCCTTTACACAGCAGTATACAGCCAGCATGCATGAAATGAATGACGCCTACACAAATATGAACCGAATTGGTACTCAGTTAATGGATTTGAGTGAGGTTGATTAATACCATACTAATACACGCTATTTTTTAGCAAACATAAAGGAGCCATCCTACTCCGCTTGGATAGCTCCTTTCAAAGTTTAAGCTTTATTTCACTTCAAATGAAATAAATATCTAGACACACTTAGTATTGCAAATATCGAATATTTAGCCGCCTTTAACAACCGTCATTAAAACAAACAAGATAACATCAAGACCAATTAACCACCATACAATACAAGGTTCGTAATCCTCTTTGATGCTTTCTTTTCTTCCCATGCAGAAGGACTCTTCCATAAAAGTATTAAAATAATAATCGTTATAATGGCGCTACAGCTTCTTAAAATAATGAATCCCAAACAAACATCTCCTATAATTACATACGGATAACTTTTATTGTCTCATACTACTACTCTTACACTTCATACAAGATGATGCAATTACACAAACATTGTATTTTTCTCACCCTAAAAACCAACAATACAATTAATCTGAACTAATAGAAAAAACCTCCCAAGACAAAAGCCTTGAGAGGTTGGAAGTTCTGTATGCGTAAAATTAACGTTTTGAGAACTGAGGTGCACGACGAGCGCCTTTAAGACCGTATTTTTTACGTTCTTTCATACGAGCGTCACGAGTAAGTAAACCAGCAGATTTTAACGCTGGGCGGAAATCTGGGTCAACTTGTAATAATGCACGTGCGATACCGTGACGGATTGCACCAGCTTGACCAGTGAAACCACCACCGTTTACGTTTACGTGGATATCATAGCTACCTAAAGTTTCAGTTGCTACTAATGGTTGTTTAATTACTTCACGTAATGTTGCGAATGGAACGTAATCTTCAACATCGCGTTTGTTGATAACAATTTTGCCTTCGCCTGGTACTAAACGTACGCGAGCTACTGAGCTTTTACGACGACCTGTGCCGATATATTGAACTTGTGCCAAGGGTATATCCTCCTCTTATATTATATTATCCGCGAAGCGTATAGCTTTCCGGTTTTTGTGCAGCGTGTGGGTGCTCTGCTCCAGTGTAAACGTTAAGTTTACCGAACATTTTGCGACCTAAAGAGTTTTTAGGAAGCATACCTTTAACTGCTAACTCAATCATTTGAGTTGGGTATTTTTCTTTCATTTCACCAGCAGTACGTTGTTTTAAACCGCCTGCGAATTGAGTGTGACGGTAGTAAATTTTACCTTCTAATTTGTTACCTGTTAACTCAATTTTGTCAGCGTTGATGATGATTACGTGATCACCAGTGTCAACGTTTGGTGTGAAAGTTGGTTTATGTTTACCGCGTAAAATTGCAGCTACTTCAGAAGCTAAACGTCCAAGAGTTTGGCCTTCTGCGTCAACTACTAACCATTTACGCTCTACTTCGTGACCTTTAGCCATGAATGTTGTACGCATGAATATATCCTCCTAATCGATAGTTATTACCGTTATTTTTCATTAGTCTACACTATAAGTTTTCGGGGCTTATTTGTGGTTGGTAATGAAAATACCATACATCATCATATAATGGATTACATGATAAGTCAAGAGATTTAATTAAACACCTGGAGAAGTTGTACTAGCTCTCGTAAAACACCTTTTCGAGGTACAAACCGTGTGCTGGCGCGGTTTTACCTGCTTTTCCACGATCCATACTGGCAATCATCTCTTTAACATTTTCTGTATTTCTTTTACCGATACCTACTTCCCACAATGTACCAGCAATAATTCGAACCATATTGTATAAAAAGCCATTGCCTTCTATCGTCATATGCAGTTCCTCACCTTGCCAAGTAAGCTCTACACGATAAACCGTACGCACTTTATCTATCACACTCGTATTCGCCGCGCAAAAAGCAGAAAAATCATGCGTACCGATTACCGCCTGTGCCGCCTCTTTCATCGCTTCCACATCCGGCTTGACACCGTTTGTTTCGACTGCATAAAAGCGACGAAACGGACTTGGAATCGCTTCACAGTTCCAAATATAGCGATAACGCTTTCCACTCACACTATAGCGTGCATGGAACTCACTTGCTACTTCTTCTATGATATGGACGCGTATATCTCGAGGCAGCTGCACATTTAACGCCTTCCTATACTTATCGCAAGGAATCGCAAGCGGTGTATCAAAGTGAATGACTTGTCCTGTAGCATGGACACGCGCATCCGTACGTCCACTTGCTGTGACCTTCACTTGCTCTCCCTTATGCATCACCGACAATACTTTCTCCAGCTCTAACTGTACGGTACGCTCTCCAGGTTGTACTTGATAGCCTGCAAAGTTCGTGCCATCATAGCTAATTGTCGCCTTTAACCTTCTCATACAACACTCCTAGTTACGGAAATACACAAGTACTGCTGCCATCACTACAAGTGATAATAATGCGAGTGTATCACCTGAATCCCATTTTAACTGGCGGTAACGTGTACGTCCTTCGCCCCCACGATAGCCGCGTACTTCCATTGCTGTTGCTAAATCTTCGGCACGCTTAAATGCACTGACAAATAGCGGGACAAGCAATGGAATAATCGCCTTTAAGCGATCTTTTAACGGCCCTGCACTTAAATCGGAGCCACGTGCCATTTGTGCCTTCATAATTTTATCTGTTTCATCCATTAACGTCGGAATGAAACGAAGTGAAATCGACATCATCAACGCTAACTCATGTACAGGCACCTTGACCTTCTTCAGCGGATTTAATAAGGTCTCAATACCGTCCGTAATCGAAATCGGCGACGTTGTTAGCGTTAAAATAGACGTCACAAACACAAGAACTAAGAAACGAATCGAGATGAAAATCCCCTGCTTTAAGCCTTCCTCATAAATTTTAAGGAACCCTACATCAACAATGATATTCCCTTCACGCGTAAACAAAATATGCAATAGGAAAGTGAAAATCATTAAAAGAATCACAGGCTTTAACCCATTGATTAAGAAATAAAGACGAATGCGGCTCATAAAGATCACAACAGCTGTAAATGCTAATAATAAACCATACGTCATGACGTTATTGGCTAAAAATACGATGACAATAAAAGCAAATACAAACATCAATTTTGAACGTGGATCTAAACGATGCACAAAGGAATCGCCCGGAATATAACGCCCAAAAATCATTTTTTCCATCATGAACGATCACGCTCCTTTACAACAAGCGCAATCTGTTGTGCTAGTTCCTCTTCTGTTAAGCATACTTTTGCTAGCTTCGTATTCATCATTTTCTCGACACGTTGCTGGAACTTGACAATACGCGGTAACTCTAACCGGTACTCATTCAATGTTTCCGCATCTGCAAATAGCTCACGCGGCGTTTCTGTGAGTACACAACGTCCTTCATGCATAATGGCAAGCTGATCGGCGTAGCGTGCCGCATCCTCCATACTGTGTGTCACAAGTATCGTTGTTAAACCACGTTCTTTATGCAGCTTGTAAAACATGTCCATAATTTCTTTTTGCCCGCGCGGATCAAGACCGGCAGTTGGTTCATCTAATACAATGACTTCCGGTTCCATAGCAAGTACCCCTGCAATCGCTACACGTCGCATTTGTCCACCTGATAAATCAAATGGCGATTTTTCAAGTACCATTTCCGGAAGACCTACAAGCTTGATTAACTCTCGTGCACGACGCTCTGCTTCTTGTTCGGATACACCAAAATTCATCGGACCGAACATGATGTCTTTTAATACGGTTTCTTCGAATAATTGATGCTCTGGAAATTGGAACACAATCCCGACCTTTTGGCGAATTGGCTTTAATTCCCTTGCTTTTTTCCCTGCTTCAATCACACGGTCACCAATATGCACCTCTCCTGTAGAAGGCTTTAATAGCCCATTAAAGTGCTGTAGGATGGTAGATTTACCCGAGCCCGTATGACCGATAATGGCTTGATATGTGCCTGAAGTAATCGCTAAATCGACATCGTAAAGTGCGTACTTTTCAAATGGTGTACCTTTAGAGTACGCATAGCCTACTTGTTGAAGTTTGATGTCCATAAGTCATTCACCAGCTCTTCTTCTGTCATATGTTGTCCTACAAGCTGTACACCTTGCACTTGTAGTAGCTTCGTCATTTTCATTGCAAATGGTAAGTCTAACCCCAGTTCGACGAGTTGATCACCTAGCGCAAAAATTTCCGCTGGTGTTCCTTCGGCATATTTTTTCCCATCATTCATAAATAACACATGGTCCGCAAGCATCGCTTCTTCTAAATCATGTGTAATCGATAGTACTGTTAAGCCAATTTTTGCGCGAAGTGCCTGTACGGTTTGTAATACTTCTTCACGCCCTTGTGGATCTAGCATAGATGTTGCTTCATCTAAAATTAAAATTTTAGGATGCATCGCAAGTGCGCCTGCAATGGCTACACGTTGCTTTTGCCCACCTGATAAATGATGAGGCTCATGATTAAGGAAGTTATCCATTTTTACTTGTTTTAACGACCCGTGTACACGCTCTACCATTTCCTTATAGGGTACGCCATTATTCTCAAGGGAAAAAGCTACATCATCTTGTACCGTAGCGCCTACAAATTGGTTATCTGGATTTTGAAACACCATACCCATATGAGAACGTATCTCCCATAAGTTTTCCTCCGTTAACACTTCACGCATAATGCGCACTTCTCCTGCTTGAGGAAATAACAGACCACTCATCAACTTAGCAAGCGTTGATTTTCCTGACCCATTATGCCCAACAATGGCAATCCATTCGCCTTCATTCACAGCAAATGTGACATCTTGTACTGCTTTGCGTGCATCAGGAACGTCAGGTGTATATGAAAACGTTACGTTATTAAACGATAAAATTTCTGTCATGTTCTCCGCTCCTTACTTCTCTGCTCTACTAATAAAATTACACTTTTTTATATATGTTTGCTACCTTTTTTCAGAAAACTATATCCGGGTACGGTTCATATATAAAAATAAAGCACGTTTGTCTAAAACGTACTTTATTTTTATATATGTATTAAGCTGCACTTTTTAAAGAATAAAAAAGCGCGCACCTCATTCAGAGAAATGCGCTTATCACTACATTAAATCGAACAAGACGGCTGCTCATTTCCGCTTATTCATTGTGAATGAGGTGCGAGAGCTAGACGAGACGCCTGGAAAATCCACCGCTCATCGTAACGCTCAGCTTATTTATTGTCGTATAAATCTTTTATTTAAAAAAGGGAGTGCCGTTCAACAGGTGAACTAGGCACCCCCTAACCCAAGTTTACGATTAAACTAATTCAATCACAACTACAGGTGCGCCGTCTCCACGACGAGGACCTACTTTAAGGATGCGAGTATAGCCACCTTGACGCTCAGCGTAACGTGGAGCAACCTCATCAAATAACTTTTGAAGTGCGAATGAAGTTGTTTCGTTACCTTCTTCATCAGTTTTCGTTACTAGCTCACGACGGATGAATGCAGCCGCTTGACGACGAGCATGTAAATCACCGCGTTTACCTAAAGTAATCATTTTTTCAACAGCTTTACGAACTTCCTTCGCGCGAGCTTCAGTCGTTTCGATGCGCTCATTGATGATTAAGTCAGTAGCTAAGTCACGTAACATCGCTTTACGTTGAGAACTTGTACGGCCAAGTTTTCTGTAACCCATGGATGTTTCCCTCCTTTATAAATATCTCTGATCTAGCTTATATATTGTAAAATGTGCTTAGTCTTCTTTACGTAATCCTAAACCAAGCTCTTCTAACTTCGCTTTAACTTCTTCTAAAGACTTGCGACCAAGGTTGCGAACTTTCATCATGTCGTCTTCTGATTTATTAGCAAGCTCTAGTACCGTGTTGATACCAGCACGCTTTAAACAGTTGTAAGAACGAACAGAAAGATCTAGTTCTTCGATAGTCATCTCTAAAACTTTTTCTTTTTGATCTTCTTCTTTTTCGACCATGATTTCAGCAGTTTGCGCTTCATTCGTCATGCCTACGAAAATGTTTAAATGCTCTGTTAAGATTTTCGCTCCAAGCGAAATCGCCTCTTTTGGACCGATGCTACCATCTGTCCACACATCAAGTGATAACTTATCGTAGTCAGAGTT
The DNA here is from genome assembly GCF_050613145.1 of Lysinibacillus sp. LZ02. Classification (GTDB taxonomy): domain Bacteria; phylum Bacillota; class Bacilli; order Bacillales_A; family Planococcaceae; genus Lysinibacillus_B. The sequence continues at coordinate 4,059,302 of NZ_CP192507.1, forward strand.
CTGTCCAACGCGAGTGTTCTCCACTTGGAAGTTGACGCGTGAAACTGGAGTGTAAATAGAGTCGATCGGGATCACGCCGATAGGAAGATCCTCACGTTTGTTTTGATCAGCAGGAGTGTAACCACGACCTCTTTGCGCATACATACGCATACGTAGATGACCGTTTTTAGCAATTGTTGCAATATATAGATCTGGATTTAAAATTTCTACATCACTGTCATGTGTAATGTCAGCAGCAGTAACTACGCCTTCACCTTTTACATCAATCTCAATGACTTTTTCTTCGTCAGAGTAGATTTTTAAAGCTAGCTTTTTGATGTTTAAAATGATTGAAGCAACATCTTCTACTACACCTTCTACAGTAGAGAATTCGTGTAATACGCCATCAATTTGCACTGATGTTACAGCCGCCCCTGGTAATGAAGATAGAAGGATACGACGTAGTGAATTACCCAAAGTGTTTCCATATCCGCGTTCTAACGGTTCTACAACAAATTTACCATGCTTGGCATCATCGCTGATCGTTTCAATCTTTGGTTTTTCAATTTCGATCATTTCAATTTACCCTCCTTCAAAACATCGAATGTATAGGTTATACCATCATAGTATCCGGTCAAATACTGACCTTTTAAAATTGCACAAGACTTTTGCACAAGAAATGATGTTACCTAAGGAATATCCTTAAGTTGCACCCACTACACGCGACGACGTTTTGGCGGACGGCAACCGTTATGTGGAACTGGAGTAACGTCTTTAATAGCAGTTACTTCTAAACCAGCAGCTTGAAGTGCACGAATTGCAGCTTCACGACCAGCACCAGGACCTTTAACAGTTACTTCCAACGTTTTCAGACCATGTTCAAGGGATGCTTTCGCAGCAGTTTCTGCAGCCATTTGAGCAGCAAATGGAGTTGATTTACGTGAACCACGGAAACCAAGTGAACCAGCTGAAGACCAAGAAACAGCGTTACCTTGCATATCTGTAATCGTTACGATTGTATTGTTGAATGTAGAACGAATGTGTGCGATACCAGCTTCGATATTCTTTTTCACACGACGTTTACGAGTTTGTTGTTTACGAGCCATGTTAAGAAGGAACCTCCTTTACTTAATTATTTTTTCTTGTTCGCTACAGTCTTACGAGGACCTTTACGCGTACGCGCGTTGTTCTTCGTATTTTGACCACGAACTGGTAAACCACGACGGTGACGGATACCACGGAATGAAGCGATCTCCATTAAACGTTTGATGTTTAATGAAATTTCACGGCGTAAATCACCTTCAGTTTTATATGTGTCTAATTGTTCACGGATTTGGTTTAACTGATCTTCTGAAAGATCGCGTACGCGGATATTTTCGTCAATACCAGCTGCCGCTAATACTTTTTGAGAAGTCGTTTTACCAATACCGTAAATGTAAGTTAATGAAATTACCACGCGTTTGTCGCGAGGAATGTCAACACCAGCAATACGTGCCATGTACGTTGTGCACCTCCTTAAATATTACCCTTGTTTTTGTTTGTGTTTAGGATTTTCACAGATTACCATTACTTTACCGCGTCGGCGAATTACTTTACATTTTTCGCAGATCGGTTTCACAGATGGTCTCACTTTCATCTAACCTAACCTCCTTAATAGTCCGGAGTGCAAAAGATTATTTAAAACGGTATGTGATACGACCGCGAGTTAAATCATAAGGAGATAACTCAATAGTAACCTTATCTCCAGGTAGGATACGAATAAAGTGCATACGAATCTTTCCAGAAACGTGTGCAAGCACCGTGTGCCCATTTTCTAATTCTACCTTAAACATCGCGTTTGGCAAAGTCTCAACAACTGTCCCTTCGACTTCAATTACATCGTCTTTCGCCATCAACCCTTAGCTCCCTTCTATATGCAATTTCTGATTCCCTTGAGAATCAAAGCAACTGTTTTCTTCTAGTAAGAAGCAACCCATTAACATATGTCCGGATTGTATGAGAGATGTTTGAAAGACGCTCGTCTGGTTTCGCTTCACACAATCCACGGAATAGAACAGGTCCGGTTAAGGAACTGTCTTCCTTATGTTCATACGATAGCCGGAATGTCTAGGATGGGCTACCCCCACCCATTTACACAGATGCTTCCACGAAACCCATTATACCTTTTTTCCGAAGCGTCCACACGCCGTAGCGCTCAATTTCGTCTATAAAGATATATACCGGGCACAATATGCTTTTGCAACTCTCAAAAAATTAGTTTTCCTGTTGCCTCCGCTTTTGACCTTACGCAGAAGCGTATCTAGCGCCCGGTCAGGTATCAGCTGCGGATGCCCTGTAATAGAGCGTCAAGATCAGCGAATACTTTTTCAATATCCTGCTGTCCATCAATATTCGTTAAAACGCCTTTCGCTTGATAAAAATCAAGTAAAGGTTGTGCTTGATTCATATTTACTTCCAGACGGTTTGTTACCGTTTCAGGATTATCATCCGCACGTGTATAAAGCTCGCCGCCATCTTTATCACATTTCCCTTCCTCTTTTGGAGGATTGAAAACGAGGTGATAAGATGCACCACAAGATTTACAAATACGACGACCACTTAGGCGTGCTACTAGTTCATCTTTGTCAACTTGGATGTTGATTGTATGCTCAACCGGACGACCAAGCGCTTCTAAAATGTTATCTAGCGCTTCCGCTTGCGGAACTGTACGTGGGAATCCATCTAATAAGAATCCTTTTTCGCAATCCGATTGTGAAAGTCGCTCACGCACGATACCAATCGTTACTTCATCAGGAACTAATTGCCCTTGATCCATAAACGATTTAGCTTGTAAGCCTAATTCTGTGCCGTCTTTAATTGCAGCACGAAACATATCGCCTGTAGAAATATGAGGGATTGCGTACTTCTCAACAATTTTCTCTGCCTGAGTGCCTTTACCTGCACCAGGTAGACCCATTAAAACGATATTCATACGTAATTTCTCCCCCTGTAACAAAACTTATCTACTGTGATAGCTGGTTAAGGAAACAAAAACGTTTCCCTAAACCTGCATTATTTCATAAAGCCTTTATAATGACGTTTCACTAGTTGCGATTCTAGTTGCTTCATTGTCTCTAACGCTACACCGACTACGATAATTAAACTCGTACCACCAATCTGCACTGAAGCAGGAAGGTTCATAAAGTTAATAAATAGAATCGGGATAGCTGAGATGACAACAAGGAAAATTGCCCCTACGAAAGTTAAACGGTAAAGAACTTTTGTTAAATAAGTTTGCGTATCATTCCCTGGGCGAATGCCTGGAATGTATGCGCCTTGTTTTTTCAAGTTGTCAGCCACATTTTCAGGATTCACTTGAATGAATGCATAGAAGTATGTGAATGCAATGATCAGCGTAACATAGACTACAAAACCAATAGGATGTGTATACGTCAAATTATTTGTAATCCAAGTCGTTACACTATTTTGACCAAAGAATGTAGCAAGCGTTTGCGGTGTTACAAGGAACGCTACTGCGAAGATTACCGGAATAACCCCTGCAGCATTTACTTTTAACGGTAAGTGCGTTTGTTGCCCACCAACCGCCTGACCACGACCGGCAACTCGTTTTGCGTATTGAATCGGAATTTTACGTAACGCTTGTTGTACGTAAATAACCCCTACAACAATAGCTAATAGCACTAAAACTAAAAGGGCTAAAATGGCAATGTTAATGAATAACTGTTCACCAGCACCTTCAATTTGTTGTGCATATACTTGGTTTACTGCATTTGGAATCGCGGCAGCAATACCAGCGAAGATAATAATGGAAATACCATTACCAACACCATGTGCAGTAATTTGCTCAGCTAACCACAGAAGGAATGCTGTCCCAGCTGTCAGTACAATGGCAATTGTTAAATAAGATTCAATGCTTGTATCTGTAATCAATGATCCACCGTAGAATTGGTTGAAACCAAACGACATCGCAAATGATTGAATAAAGCCAAGCACGATCGTAAAGTAACGAGTGAATTGCGCGAGTTTACGTCGCCCTACTTCACCTTGCTTTGCCCACTCTGCAAACTTTGGTACAACGTCCATTTGCAATAACTGAACAATAATTGAGGCTGTGATGTACGGCATAATCCCCATCGCAAAGATAGAGAAGTTAGACAGTGCACCACCGCCAAATGTATTGAGGAAGCCAACAAGACTAAACTCGTCAGTCGCCTTTAATACATTTGCGTCAACGTTTGGTACCGGGATAAACGTCCCGATACGAAAAACGATTAACATTAAAAGTGTGAAGATGATTTTATTTCGTATATCTCGAACGCGCATAAAGTTAGAGATCGTCTGAAACATTAAATCACCTCAGTTGTTCCGCCAGCATTCTCGATTGCTTCTTTAGCAGAAGCTGAGAATTTGTGAGCTTTTACAGTCAGCTTCACATTTAAAGTTCCGTTACCTAAAACTTTAATGCCTGCTTTCTCGTTACTCACTACACCAGTTTCTACTAATAATGCAGGTGTTACTTCTGCACCATCTTCGAAACGGTTTAATGCATCAAGGTTAACGATAGCGTACTCTTTACGGTTGATGTTCGTAAAGCCGCGTTTCGGTAAACGACGGAAAAGTGGGTTTTGACCCCCCTCAAATCCTGGACGAACGCCGCCGCCTGAACGAGCGTTTTGACCTTTATGACCTTTACCTGCAGTTTTACCGTTACCAGAACCGATACCACGACCAACACGGTTACGTTCTTTACGAGATCCTTCTGCTGGTTTTAACTCATGAAGTTTCATACTAGATGGCACCTCCTTGTTCAATGTTGTTGAAATTAAATTTCTTTTACAGTAACTAAGTGAGCTACTTTTGTTAACATACCGCGAATAGCTGCGTTGTCAGCTTGTTCAACAGTTTGGTTTGTTTTACGTAAACCTAAAGCTTCAATCGTTTTACGTTGTGCCGGTTTAGTACCGATCACAGATTTAGTAAGGGTGATTTGTAATTTAGCCATTATAATTCCCCCCTTATCCTAATAATTCTTCCACTGATTTACCGCGTAGCTTTGCAACGTCCTCTGCGCGTTTTAATTCAGCTAAACCTGCTACAGTTGCACGCACCATGTTGATTGGTGTGTTTGAACCTAGAGATTTTGAAAGAATATCAGTAATACCAGCAAGTTCTAGTACGGCACGTACTGGACCACCAGCGATAACCCCTGTACCAGGAGCTGCAGGTTTAATTAAGATTGAACCTGCACCGAAGCGACCTTGCACTAAGTGTGGAGTAGTTCCACCTACGCGTGGTACTTCGATTAAGTTTTTCTTCGCGTCTTCAACAGCTTTGCGGATTGCGTCTGGTACCTCTTGTGCTTTACCAGTACCGAAACCTACATGACCGTTTTTATCTCCAACTACAACTAATGCAGTGAAGCGGAAGCGACGACCACCTTTAACAACTTTAGCAACACGGTTAATTGTAACTACGCGTTCTTCAAGTTCTAATTTGTTTGCGTCAATGCGACTCATGAAGTATGTCCCTCCTTCTTATTAAAATTCTAAGCCGTTTTCACGTGCAGCTTCAGCTAAAGCTTTTACACGTCCATGATATAAGTAACCACCACGGTCAAATACCACAGTAGTAATATTTTTTTCAACAGCGCGTTTTGCGATGATTTCACCGATTTTCGCAGCTGCTTCTACGTTTGAACCAGCACCCTCGAATTCTTTTTCTTGAGTGTTAGCAGAAACTAAAGTTACGCCAGCTACGTCATCGATAAGTTGTGCATAAATGTTCTTGTTTGAACGGAATACGTTTAAACGAGGACGTACAGCAGTACCAGAGATTTTAGCACGAACACGCCCATGACGTTTCTTACGAACTTGATTTTTATCTTGTTTCGTAATCATAGAGGTCACTCCTTTCTAATGCTTATGCAGCATTATTTACCTGTTTTACCTTCTTTACGACGAACGAATTCGCCTTCGTAACGGATACCTTTACCTTTGTATGGCTCTGGTGGACGAACGTCACGAATGTTAGATGCTAATGCACCAACGCGTTCTTTAGAAATACCTTTTACGATAATCTTCGTGTTTGAAGGAACTTCGATCTCTAAGCCTTCTTCTGGTGTGAACTCTACTGGATGAGAGTAACCTACGTTCAGTACAAGCTTTTTACCTTGTAATTGAGCACGGTAACCAACACCGATAAGTTCTAGAGAGCGTGAGAAACCTTCAGAAACACCAGTTACCATGTTAGCTAGTAACGCACGAGTTGTACCGTGGTTTGTACGGTGTTCTTTAGACTCAGAAGGACGAACAACAGTTACGATGTTGCCTTCTTGCTCGATTTTCATATCTTGATGGAATTGACGAGTTAATTCGCCTTTAGGACCTTTCACTGTAACTGTGTTGTCAGCAGCGACCGCAACAGTTACACCTGCAGGTACCTCGATAAGTTTTTTACCTACGCGAGACATTTAGTTGCACCTCCATTCTTTTTGTTGCTAATTACCAAACGTATGCTAAGATTTCTCCGCCAACTTTTTTAGCGCGAGCTTCTTTGTCAGTTAATAAACCTTGTGAAGTTGATACTAAAGCGATACCAAGACCGTTTAATACTTTTGGCACTTCATCAGTTTTAGCGTATACGCGTAAACCTGGTTTAGAAATACGTTTTAAGCCAGTGATAACACGCTCGTTATCTTTACCGTATTTTAAGAAGATACGGATGATACCTTGCTTGTTGTCCTCTACGTACTCTACGTCACGGATGAAACCTTCACGCTTTAAGATTTCAGCGATTTGTTTTTTAAGGTTAGAAGCCGGAACCTCTAACTTCTCGTGACGAACCATGTTCGCATTACGGATGCGAGTAAGCATATCTGCAATCGGATCAGTCATTGTCATGAAAATTTACCTCCTTCCCAAATTAGGGGATTACCAGCTGGCTTTTTTAACGCCAGGAATTTGTCCCTTATATGCAAGTTCACGGAAACAAATACGGCAAAGTTTAAATTTGCGGTATACAGAATGTGGACGACCACAGCGTTCACAGCGTGTATATTCTTGAACTTTAAACTTTTGCTTACGTTGTTGTTTAACGATCATTGATTTTTTAGCCACGTTTTCGCCCTCCTTGATTTAATTACTTTTGGAACGGCATACCGAATTGTGTCAATAACTCGCGAGCTTCTTCATCAGAATTCGCAGTCGTTACGATCACGATGTCCATACCGCGTACTTTCGAAACTTTATCGTAATCGATTTCAGGGAAAATTAGTTGCTCTTTCACACCTAAAGTGTAGTTACCGCGACCATCGAATGCTTTTTTAGAAACACCACGGAAGTCACGTACACGTGGAAGTGCGATAGCGATTAATTTATCCAAGAATTCATACATACGCTCACCGCGTAATGTAACTTTAGCACCGATAGGCATACCTTCACGTAGACGGAAACCTGCGATCGATTTTTTCGCTTTAGTTACTACTGGTTTTTGACCAGTGATAATTGTTAATTCTTCAACAGCTGCATCTAGAGCTTTAGAGTTTTGAACTGCGTCACCAACACCCATGTTGATTACGATTTTCTCAACTTTTGGCAATTGCATAACTGATTTATATCCGAATTTGCTCATAAGAGCTGGAGAAACTTCATTTAAATATTTTTCTTTAAGGCGGCTCATGTAGTTTTACCTCCCTTCATGGTTTACTTATTAGTCGATTACTACACCGGATTTTTTTGCAACACGAACTTTTTTGCCGTTTTCGATTTTGTAACCTACACGAGTCGGCTCGCCAGATTTTGGATCGATTAGCATTACGTTCGAAACGTGGATTGCAGCTTCTTGAGATACAATACCACCTTGTGGGTTAAGTTGGTTAGGTTTAACGTGTTTCTTAACGATGTTTACACCTTCAACAAGAACGCGGTCTTGTTTAGGATAAGCAGCTAAGATAACGCCCTCTTTACCTTTATCTTTACCAGTAATTACTTTTACTTTGTCGCCCTTTTTAACATGCATTATGTGTCGCACCTCCTTGATTGGTACTGTCATGAAATTAAAGAACTTCTGGAGCTAGAGAAACGATCTTCATGAAGTTGCTATCACGTAATTCACGTGCAACAGGTCCGAAAATACGAGTTCCGCGTGGAGACTTATCATCTTTGATGATTACGCAAGCGTTCTCGTCAAATTTGATATAAGTACCGTCTTTACGACGTACACCCGATTTTGTGCGAACGATAACAGCCTTAACAACGTCACCTTTCTTGACAACGCCACCTGGTGTTGCTTTCTTAACTGTACATACGACGATATCGCCGATGTTAGCAGTTTTACGTCCAGAACCACCAAGTACTTTAATTGTTAATACTTCACGTGCACCTGAGTTGTCAGCAACTTTCATACGACTTTCTTGTTGGATCACTTAGGTTACCTCCCTCCGGAATTTGGTTTATTTCCGAAATAGTTATTAGATAATAACCGCTTTTTCTACAACTTCCACTACGCGGAAACGTTTAGTAGCTGATAGCGGGCGAGTTTCCATGATACGTACGATATCACCGATTTTCGCTGTGTTTAACTCATCATGAGCTTTAAACTTTTTAGAGTACTTTACACGCTTACCGTATAATTTGTGCTTCTTGTAAGTTTCAACAAGAACAGTAACTGTTTTGTCCATTTTGTCAGAAACAACACGGCCAGTGTAAACTTTGCGTTGATTACGCTCAGTCATGCCTGAAAACCTCCTTTATCAGTTTTATTGTGCACTGATTTCTCTTTCACGAATCACAGTTTTCATACGCGCAATCGCTTTACGAACTTCACGAATGCGAGCTGTGTTTTCTAATTGACCAGTCGCCAATTGGAAGCGAAGGTTGAAAAGCTCTTCTTTCAGTGATTTCACTTTTAATTCAATTTCAGAAGTGGCAAGGTCACGGATTTCATTAGCTTTCATTAGATTCACCACCAGTTTCTTGACGTTTTACGATCTTACATTTAACAGGAAGTTTGTGTGATGCTAAACGAAGTGCTTCGCGTGCGATTTCTTCAGATACGCCAGCAATTTCGAACATTACTTTTCCTGGTTTTACTACTGCTACCCAGCCTTCAGGAGAACCTTTACCAGAACCCATGCGGACTTCTAGAGGCTTTTTAGTGTAAGGCTTATGCGGGAAGATTTTAATCCAAACTTTACCGCCACGTTTCATGTAACGTGTCATAGCAATACGGGCAGATTCGATTTGACGGTTTGTAATCCAAGATGCTGTAGTAGCTTGTAAGCCCCACTCACCGAAAACTACTTCTTTACCGCCTTTCGCTTCGCCACGCATGTTACCACGGTGTTCACGACGATATTTTACGCGTTTTGGTAATAACATAATTATTTGCCTCCTTCCCCAGAGTTCTTCTTAGTCGGAAGGACTTCACCACGGTAGATCCATACTTTAACACCTAACTTACCATAAGTAGTATCAGCTTCAGCGTGTGCATAGTCGATGTCAGCACGTAAAGTATGAAGTGGAACAGTTCCTTCAGAATAGTGTTCAGCACGCGCGATATCAGCGCCACCTAAACGACCAGATACTTGAGTTTTGATACCTTTTGCACCAGCGCGCATTGAGCGTTGGATTGCTTGCTTTTGAGCACGACGGAAAGATACGCGGTTCTCAAGTTGACGAGCGATATTTTCAGCTACTAAACGAGCATCTAAATCCGCTTTTTTGATTTCAACGATGTTGATGTGTACACGCTTGCCAGTTAAATCAGATAAGTATTTACGTAAGTTTTCAACTTCCGTACCGCCTTTACCGATTACCATACCTGGTTTCGCAGTGTGAATTGTGATGTTTACGCGGTTTGCAGCGCGTTCGATTTCAACTTTAGATACAGATGCATCTTTCAGTGAAGTCTCGATATATTTACGAACTTTGATGTCTTCGTGTAAAAGATCAGCATAGTCTTTTTCAGCGTACCATTTTGACTCCCAGTCACGAATAACACCAACGCGTAGTCCTATTGGATGTACTTTTTGACCCACGGATTAAACCTCCTTCTTCTCAGATACCACTACAGTGATGTGGCTTGTGCGTTTGTTAATTGCGCTTGCACGTCCTTGAGCACGTGGACGGAAACGTTTTAATGTTGGACCTTCGTCAACAAAAACTTCAGAAACAACTAAGTTGTTAATGTCTAACTCATAGTTGTGTTCGGCGTTAGCAACTGCAGATTTTAATACTTTCTCAACGACTGGAGACGCCGCTTTTGGAGTATGACGTAAAATTGCAACTGCTTCACCAACTTGCTTACCTCGGATTAAGTCTACAACTAGACGTACTTTACGAGGAGCGATACGAACTGTACGAGCGATAGCTTTAGCTTGTGTCATTAGGATTTACCTCCTCTCAAAATTAGCGTCTTGTTTTCTTGTCATCTGCACCGTGACCTTTATAAGCACGTGTCGGTGCGAACTCACCAAGTTTGTGACCTACCATATCTTCAGTGATGTATACAGGTACGTGTTTACGTCCGTCGTATACAGCGATCGTTAAACCGATGAAGTTCGGGAAAATAGTAGAACGGCGAGACCAAGTTTTAATCACTTGTTTTTTCTCAGAAGCCTCTTGCGCTTCCACCTTTTTCATTAGGTGGTCATCGACAAAAGGTCCTTTCTTTAAGCTGCGACCCATTTAGGAACCTCCCTCCGTGATTCCACCACGGCTCTCCGTGCGAACCGTAGTTTAACCACATTATTTTTTACGACTACGAATAATAAACTTAGAAGTTTTATTTTTCTTTTTGCGTGTTTTATAACCAAGAGCTGGTTTACCCCATGGTGTCATTGGAGATTTACGTCCGATTGGAGAACGTCCTTCACCACCACCGTGTGGGTGATCGTTAGGGTTCATTACAGAACCACGTACAGTTGGGCGTTTACCTAACCAACGAGAGCGACCTGCTTTACCGATGTTAATAAGTTCGTGTTGCTCGTTACCAACTTGACCGATTGTAGCACGGCAAGTAGCTAATACTAAACGAACTTCACCAGATTGAAGACGAACGATTACATATTTACCTTCACGACCAAGTACTTGTGCAGAAGTACCAGCAGAACGTACTAATTGTCCACCTTTACCAGGTTTTAACTCGATGTTGTGTACTGTTGTACCCATTGGAATGTTTGCTAATGGTAATGCGTTACCTACTTTAATGTCAGCCTCTGGACCAGAGTAAATCGTTTGACCTACTTCAAGACCTTTCGGAGCTAAGATGTAACGTTTTTCACCGTCAGCGTAGTTGATTAATGCGATATTCGCAGAGCGGTTTGGATCATATTCGATAGTAGCAACGCGTCCTGGAATGCCGTCTTTAAGACGTTTGAAGTCGATTACGCGGTATTGCTTCTTATGACCACCACCATGATGACGAACAGTAATTTTACCTTGGTTGTTGCGACCAGCTTTGCGTTTAATTGGTGCTAATAAAGACTTTTCAGGCTTATTAGTTGTGATTTCAGCAAAGTCAGATGACGTCATGTTACGACGACCATTTGATGTTGGTTTATACTTTTTAATCGCCATGTGTTTTCCCTCCTTTTATATTGTGCAATTTAACCCGAATTGGATTAGATTTCGAATAATTCGATTTCTTTTGAATCAGCAGTTAATTTAACGATCGCTTTACGACGTTTGTTAGTGTAACCACCAAATTTACCAACGCGTTTGAATTTACCTTTGTAGTTCATGATGTTTACTTTCTCAACTTGAACGCCGAAGATTTCTTCAATTGCATCTTTAACTTGAGTTTTGTTAGCGCGAGTGTCTACTTCGAAAGTATACTTTTTCTCTGCCATAATTTCAGAAGAACGCTCAGTAATGACCGGACGTTTGATGATATCACGTGCTTCCATTATCCAAGCACCTCCTCAACTTTAGTTACTGCATCTTTAGTGAATACAACTTTTTCGTGACCTAAAAGATCAAGAACGTTGATTCCAGCTGCAGTTAAAACAGTAACACCAGGGATGTTACGTGCAGATAATGCTACGTTTTCGTTAAGCTCAGCTGTTACGAAAAGAGCTTTTTTGTTGATTTCTAATGCTTTTAAAATAGCAGCGAAATCTTTTGTTTTTGGTGCATCTAAGTTTAATGCATCAAGAACTAAGAAGTTTTGTTCTAACACTTTAGCTGATAAAGCTGATTTAAGAGCTAAGCGACGAACTTTCTTCGGTAATTTGTAAGAGTAGCTACGTGGAGTTGGACCGAATACGATACCACCACCGCGCCATTGTGGAGAGCGGATCGAACCTTGACGAGCACGACCAGTTCCTTTTTGACGCCATGGCTTACGACCACCACCAGCAACTTCAGAACGGTTTTTAACTTTGTGATTACCTTGACGTAGAGAAGCGCGTTGAGCGATTACTGCGTCGAATAATACTGCTTCGTTTGGCTCGATTCCGAAGATCGCATCGTTTAATTCGATTTCGCCAACTGAAGCACCTGTTTGACTAAGTACAGACACCTTTGTCATTCCTGTGTCCTCCTTTCTTCAGAGAATTATTTAGATTTTACTGCAGTTTTTACTGCAACAAGAGCTTTTTTAGAACCAGGAACATTACCTTTAACTAGTAATAAGTTGCGTTCAGCATCAACCTTAACGATTTCAAGGTTTTGGATTGTTACAACATTACCACCCATTTGACCAGGTAATTTCTTTTGTTTGAATACGCGGTTCGGAGCAACAGGACCCATTGAACCAACACGACGGTGGTAACGAGAACCGTGAGACATAGGACCACGAGATTGTCCGTGACGCTTAATAGCACCTTGGAAACCTTTACCTTTAGTCACACCTGTTACATCAACTACATCGCCTTCTGCGAAAATTTCTACTTTGACTTCTTGACCAACTTCGTATTCTGCCACGTTAACGTTGCGGAACTCACGAATGAAGCGCTTAGGAGCAGTATTTGCTTTAGCTACATGACCTTTTGCTGGTTTGTTAGCAAGCTTTTCGCGTTTGTCTTCGAAACCAACTTGAATTGCTTCGTAACCGTCAGTTTCAACAGTTTTCTTTTGAAGAACTACGTTTGCAGAAGCTTCGATTACTGTTACTGGGATTAAATCACCGTTTTCAGCGAAAACTTGAGTCATGCCAATTTTTCTACCTAAGATTCCTTTAGCCATTCGTCACACCTCCTATAAATTTTGAAAAGTTATATTTGTTTTTACCATTAAAGTTTGATTTCGATATCAACGCCAGATGGTAAGTCAAGTTTCATTAACGCATCAACAGTTTGTGGTGTTGGGTTAACGATATCGATTAGACGTTTATGCGTACGCATTTCGAATTGCTCACGAGAATCTTTGTACTTGTGAACAGCACGTAGGATTGTGTACACAGACTTTTCAGTTGGTAACGGAATCGGACCTGACACGCTAGCACCTGAACGTTTAGCTGTTTCTACGATTTTTTCAGCAGATTGATCAAGAATACGGTGATCATACGCTTTTAAACGAATACGAATCTTTTGTTTTGCCATAATTTTCCCTCCTTCTCGCCTATTTTCTAGACATTCTCCACGAAAATTTCCCACACACTCGCCATGGCAAAGCGGCCGGGTGTGTCGGCAACCTCTCGCTTCATCGCAGTCAAAGACCAACATTCAACATTATATACAATAAAAAAGAAGTTCGCAAGTGTTTTAGCAAAATTCTTTTTTTATTATCTATAACATTATATCTTTATATGCATTCGCTCTTTTTGAGCCGTTACCTAGTATATAAGAGTATGAAACCGAAAGCAACCAAAAAGGGAGCAAAGCGTTGTAGATGAAATATTCGGAATACTAAACGCAAACAAGCAAGCTTCATTTCTAACAGGAGTAACTATATTAAATAGGAAGAGTGTATGGATTTATTTATAAGTTTTACGCAATTCGAAATAAGCATTTCCGCAGATACTCATAAAACGTATACATTCCTTTCGCGTTCATTAGAAATGGGCGTCCAGAAAGTTTTCTGGACACCCTCTTCTTAATAAGTATCTACTTGAAAAATATTGCTCCTACAGTGGTCGCATCAAAATGCCTTTTCAGATGCCCCTCTTATCTATAAAGATTGCTTAATCACCTTTTTGTAATAACTGATGGACAATACAGCAAATAGCATATACATCGCAATATACAAGCTCATTGTGATCAGTAATGGGGCAACTAATTCTGAGCCAAATAAAAACCAGCCTGACTTCACCGCAAAATAACTATGCAGTAACCCAATGAACAACGGCACACCGAAGTTAAACGCCTGCTTTTTATAAATCCCTCGCATAATGTCCTGCTGCGAGAAGCCGATTTTACGTAAAATTGTATACGATGGTAGCTCCTCATCCGCCTCCGACATTTGCTTAAAGTATAAAATACTCCCTGTTGCCAGTAAGAAGGCTAAACCGAGGAAGGCCGTTGTGAAAATCACTACCCCCATCGATTTAATCGTTCCACTACGAGCTTGTTCAAATGAAGGTTGGTAAATGGTTTCAACAACTTTTTCACCACTTTCATCATGAACTTCCTTTGAAAGGTTGTTCATGTTCATTGCTTGGTAAAGCGATTCTGCACGTTCTTCATATTCTTCTGTCACCTCAACAGAAATTTGCTTTGCAAAAGGCATCGTTGCTACTGTTGGCAATGCAGCAAATTGCATATCTGTTACGATAAAGATTGGTGCGCCACCACCGATGGCTGATCCGCCCAATAAATCTTCCCGTACTTCTGTAATACGCATTTCAAAAAGCTGTTCATCTGCCTGTACAGTTGGTACGCTATCTACTTTGATAGGAAGCATTTGTGCCAACGTACCTACATGATTGGTCACTAACACTTCCCCCTCAGAAAGAGTAGTATACTCTGGTACGATTTGCTGAAAATCAGAAAGTGGTATAACCGTTGTTTCAGCATCTAAATTTATGAGCGGGCTATTTTTTAAATTGACATCCACTATTTCACTCACATTGACCTTTACCTGCTTTAAGCGGTAAGTTGTTGTTTCATACGGAATGTCATTCATTTCAAGCGCCGCTAAAAACTTTTCCCCTTCCTCATCAAACACGGTAAAATCGGTAGGTGAAGTCACTCTAGCCTGACTAGCTGCCGAATAATAAGTGATATACGAAAGTGTTGTAATCGCTAGAGACACCGCTGTAAGTACTGTAATTAGCGTTAATGACTTTGCATTCCCCTTCATCCGATGCATAATCGGCGTCACTGCAAGTACATCCACTGAGCTTAAATGGCCATTTTTCTTGAGGCGAATTAAATTCATGACAAACGATACGGAGAAGCGGAATACTAAAAATGTACCACCTATAGTCGTTACTAAAATGATGATCATATTTAAAAATAAATTGCTTGCACTTTCTAAATCAAATAGCTTTGTCGAAGCATAATAGCCGTACACAATGAGTCCAATACCAATCGCCCCAACAATCATTTGTACTGGGCTAAAACGCTTCACGCGCTCGTCAGCCTGTTTAGACGCTGTAAATAATGATAATAACGACACACGACGAATGATAAATGCCATTTGAATTAAAATGACGAGTAATAATACCCCAAAAATAAGCGCTGTCCGAACAATTGCCTCCGTACTAAAGGTCATGCTGACAACTGTATCGTAGTCGAGTACCTTCAATAAAATCATGGCAAAAATCCGAGAGCTTAAAAAACCAGCGCCCATCCCAATCACAACTGCTCCGACAAATAAAAGCATATTTTCTAATGCAATTAATCGAACAATTAACCCTTTTGTCATCCCGATTAACTGATACAGTCCGATTTCTTTACTGCGACGCTTCATAAATAAATGATTGGCATATAACACGAAAAACGTCACGATAAAATACAGTAAGTACGATGCTGCTTCAAATCCAGCTGTAGCTGTACCACTTTTTTCTGTAGCTTTTAACACCGAGTCATTAAATTGCAACGTAATAAATGAAAAATAGAGCGTGACACTAAAAATAAGCGCAAAAAAGTATAAATAGTAATGCTTAATATTTTTTTGCATACTACGCAGGACAAGTTGGCTAAGCGTCATAGCCATCACCACCTAGCACACTTTGCGTATTCAAGATTTGTTGGAAAAACTCATTACGCGATTTCTCACCTTTATAAAGCTCCGTATAAATTTGCCCGTCCTTTAAAAATAGCACGCGACTACAAAAGCTTGCTGCGACGGCATCATGTGTCACCATCATAATCGTTGCCTGCTTTTCTTTATTAATCTTCTCTAAGTTTGCAAGTAGCGCCGTAGCCGATTTAGAATCTAGCGCTCCAGTCGGTTCGTCAGCAAATATAATAGAAGGATTAGAAATGAGTGCACGTGCTGCAGACGTTCGTTGCTTTTGTCCTCCTGAAATTTCATTTGGGTATTTACCGACAATATCTTCAATCCCTAAAATCCTCACAAGCTCTTTAAATCTCGCTTCTGCGGCTGCCTTTGGAATTTTACTGATAGACAGCGGAAGCAAAATATTTTCCTTCACTGTTAATGTGTCGAGTAAATTATAATCCTGGAATATGAAGCCTAGCTGCTCACGTCGGAAGTTTGCGAGCACTTTTTCCTTCATCCCTTGTAATTTTTGTCCGTTGATTTCCACTAGTCCTTCTGAAACAGCATCAATCGAACATAATACATTTAATAACGTCGTTTTCCCTGATCCAGAAGGACCCATAATGCCGACGAACTCTCCTTTATTTACTTCTAAATCAATTCCCTTTAATACTTCCTGTTGTAATGCACGTTTACCATACGTTTTACGGATTTTCCTTGCGATTAAAATGGGCATCTCTCTCATCCTTTACTTCAACTTGTTGCTTTTATTTTATCTTGTTCATACATTCGTTTCGTGCGTTTTACATGACAAATAAAAACGGTACATGACATTTTCGTCACATACCGTACGATTTATGATATTCATTGTCCATTGGGAACTGAATGGTCACCGTTGTCCCCACATTTACTTGTGACGTCATTCGTAGCTGAATCCCTAATTTCTCGGCAGATTGTTTGGCTAAATAGAGGCCCATTCCTGTTGCAGCCATCGTTTCTCGACCAATAGTCCCCGTATACGATTTTTGAAATACACGTGGTAAATCTTCCGCTGCAATGCCACAACCTGCATCTTGCACATACAAACAGACATGCCCTTGTGTATCTTGTTCTGTGTAAATATGAATTTCCGTATTTGGTTTACTGTACTTCACTGCATTCGAAAAAATTTGTCTAAAAATAAAAGCCAGCCATTTGGCATCGGTTGTAACTACTTCCTCCAACTCACCTATTTCAATCCCAATTCCTTTTTCTAAGCACCAAGAACGCAATTCACGTATTTCTTTATAGATCACCGATTGCAATACAACTTTCTCTAAGCGGTTATCCTTTTCAATCGTCGATAGCCGTGTCGCATGAAGCTGCTGATCAAGTAATAGATAAATGCGGAGCCATTCATATTCTATACGCTCTTTTAATGTCCCCTGCTCTATTTGATCGGTCATTAGCTTTAGCGCGGTCATCGGGGACTTCATTTCATGTACCCACGCAAGAATTTCATCATGTCGCTCTAATGCATCTAGCTTTTGCTTGTTCATTTGTTGCTCTAGTTCATGTATTGTTTTATTGACATGCTGTAACATTTGCTGCTGAAACGGTGAAACTTCATCCTCTATTGCAGCCCCACTACAAAAAGTGCGCAACTGCTTTAATTCTTTTACATAACGCCAGCTAAAGAAAATGAGGAAAAGCAATACGTTTATCAGATTGATGTACCGTATCGACACATCCGAAAATCCATCATCTAAAAAGAATAAAATATTCATCCATAGTTGCAGACAGATAAAAAAAGCAATCCATGCAAGTCGTTCTTTCAAAAATAACCATATCATTGTGACACCGCCATATAGCCTAGCCCTTTTTTCGTCACAATGACATCTTCTAACCCAATTTCTTCAAGTCGTTGGCGTAGTCGATTTACATTGACGGTTAATGTATTATCGTTGACGAAGCGTTCATCATCCCAAAGCTGCCGCATCAATTCATCACGTGACACAATTTGTCCACTCGATTTGAGCAACACCTTCAAAATAAACAGTTCATTTTTCGTTAATTCAATGTGCTTCCCATTATATTCAACCGTTGCACGATCATAATCAATGAGGGCATCGTTCCATCGAAGTATTTCAGTTGGTTGCTCTTGATAATCATATGTACGCCGAAGTAATGCCTGTACTTTTGCTAATAGTACTTCCATATGAAAGGGCTTTTGCACAAAATCATCGGCCCCCATTTGCATCGCCATCACCATATCCATCGGGTGATCTCGGGAGGATAAAAATAAAATCGGTACCTTTGAAATGGCTCGTATTTCGCGGCACCAATGAAAGCCGTCAAAAGCCGGTAACTGAATATCAATAATGACAAGCTGCGGCTGCTCCGCTAAAAAATCGTCCAGTACATGCTGAAAGTTGGATGGTCCGATTACATCAATTGACCATTGCGCGAAGCGTTCCTTAATGACTTCAAAAATCGATTCATCATCTTCTATTAAATATACTTTCACGTCTTTCGCTCCTCTCAACAAATGTGCATCTATTTCATTATACACTTTTTGTAAAATATCAATATAGACAAGTATGTAACAAAATTACAAAGTATAACGCTTCCGTTGTTGATTTCTAATATTTCAGATTAATTGTATAATGATTAGTAATTGTGTTTTACATTCATACTCGTAATGAGCAAAAATACATCCTAAAAATACCAGTGTGATAGTAAAAGATATTAAGTTAAAGCATAATCGTAGCCTCCGCGCTTTGCCACAGCCTACACAGGAGCTAAAACAGGCGTGGCCTGTTTGGATCTCCTGTTCCTGCTCCTGACGTTGCACTTTCGTCGCAAAGAAAATCTTGGCTCCTGTGGCTATGGCGCACTACGGCAAAAAGTGAATACTTCTCGATATGCTAGAAAAACATTTCTCTTCTCAAAAAGAAATCATTTTCTTTCTATTTGCATGTATAATCGCCCACCCTCTACCCTAATGAATTAGAATGTTTCATTATTTTTAAGCAACCGATTATTTTATGAAACAATAGTTACTTGTAGCGAAGGCGCAAGACTCCTACGGGAAAAGCGAGACAATCAAGACCCCGCAGGAAATTTATTTGCGACGAAAGCGTAGCAACAGGAGCACCGAAGTATGAGCGACGAGGAGGCTTGATCTCGCCCGTGGAAAGCGAGTGCCGGAGCGGAAAGCAACGGTTACTTAAATGGTATTATATATTTAGAGATTTACTCATTATGAATTCATATAAATAGTTTTATACGAAATATTTTTTATATTGCTATAACAATTAATCTATTTCCGTTTATAAGGAGGGCTTGTTTTGGACATTCGTCAAATTGAATATTTTGCAGAGGTTGCGAAACACCTAAGTTTTACAAAAGCTGCTTCTACTTTACATGTATCACAGCCTTCTATTAGTAAAGCCATTCAAAATTTAGAAGCCGAGCTAGGTGTGCCGTTATTCTATCGCTCATCTAAGCAGTTAGAGCTAACAGATGCAGGGCAAGCGGTATTAGTGAATGCGAAGCAAGTATTAGAAGCATTTAAAAATTTACGCTCCGAGTTAACCGACTTAATGGATTTAAAAAAAGGACAAATCCGTATCGGTATTCCACCGATTGTCGGTGCAGAGTTTTTCACAAAATTAGTAAGTCAGTATAAGGAACAATACCCTTATATCGAAATTATCTTATCAGAAGTGGGGACAAAAAAAATTCGCCAAGGGGTGGAAGCAGGTGAATTAGATATCGGTCTTATTTGCAATTTGTGTGTAGCCAATAATCAGTTAGAAACAATCAGTATACTAAAGGACCCGCTAATGTTAATTGTTCATCGGGATCATCCACTTGCGGCTCGTCCTTTTATCAAATTATCTGAGCTTGAAAAAGAAACATTTGTCATTTATCGTAAAGACTTCACCTTATATGATCGTATTATTGAAGAGTGTGCCAAAAATGGCTTCTTCCCTACCATTGCATGTGAAACATCACAGAAGGATTTAATTATTGAAATGGTCGCAGCTAAATTAGGTATCGCTCTACTCCCTAAAAAAATTTGCGAGAAAATAAAAGATGATACCATTGTCGCTATCCCATTTGATGAAGAACATATCTTTTTAGAACTAGGGTTGGCGTGGAAAAAAAATAAATACTTATCCTATGCTGTACGGGAGTTTATTGCACTGGCACATAATTTTATTTCTGACTAAACAAAAAAGACACATCTCAAAGCGGAGATTGTGTCTTTTTAAATAGTGTATTGCTTAAGCGTTTACTGTACTACCGTATTTCGCTTTTGCTTCCAAACGTTTTTTGTGTAAAATTGGCTCTGTATAGCCGTTTGGTTGATCATAGCCTTTGAATACTAACTCAAAAGCTGCTTGGAATGCTACGGATTCTTCGTAATTTGGCGCCATTGGACGGTATGTTGCATCGCCAGCATTTTGCTCATCTACGACTTTCGCCATACGCTTCATTGTTTCTACAACTTGTTCTTCTGTGCAAATACCATGATGTAACCAGTTTGCCACGTGCTGACTAGAAATACGAAGCGTTGCACGGTCTTCCATCAGGCCGATGTCGTTGATGTCAGGTACTTTCGAACAACCTACCCCTTGTTCTACCCAACGTACAACATAGCCTAAAATACCTTGCGCATTATTATCTAATTCTTGTTGGATTTCCTCTGGACTCCAGTCTGTTGTTGGTGAAACCGGAATTTGTAAAATCGAATCTGTGAAGTCTTCTGAGCTCGATAAACCTTTTTGTACGTCTTTTACGTTTACTTGGTGATAGTGCGTTGCGTGTAATGTCGCAGCTGTTGGTGATGGCACCCAAGCTGTATTTGCCCCTGCTTGTGGGTGACCGATTTTTTGCTTTAACATTTCCGCCATTAAATCTGGCATTGCCCACATACCTTTACCGATTTGTGCGCGACCTTGTAAGCCCGCATCAAGGCCTACTACTACGTTTGATTTTTCATATGCTTGTAACCAAGTAGAAGATTTGATTTCATTTTTGCGAATTATTGGACCAACTTCCATTGATGTATGGATTTCATCACCTGTACGATCTAGGAAGCCTGTGTTAATGAATACAACACGGTCTTTTACTTCTTTAATACATGCTTTTAAGTTTAGTGATGTACGACGCTCTTCATCCATTACACCAATTTTTAATGTGAAACGCTCTAAGCCAAGTAAGTCTTCTACGCGACCAAATAATGTATTGGCAAATGCCACTTCTTGTGGACCGTGCATTTTTGGTTTTACGATATAAATAGAGCCTTTTTGAGAATTTTTGTGTTGACCATTACCTAATAGCTCATGTTTTGAGATCAAGCTTGTCATGACGCCATCTAAAATTCCTTCTGGTACTTCATTTCCATCTTTATCTAAAATAGCACTGTTTGTCATTAAGTGCCCTACATTACGAACGAACATTAATGAACGACCTGATAATGTAACTGTTTCACCGTTTAATCCTGTGTATGTGCGGTCAGGATTTAATGTACGTTCCACTGTTTTTGGACCTTTTTGGAACGTAGCGACTAAATCACCTTTCATTAAACCTAACCAGTTGCTGTATACTAATACTTTATCTTCTGCATCAACCGCTGCAACAGAGTCTTCACAGTCCATAATTGTTGTAACAGCTGATTCTAATACGATATCTTTCACACCTGCTGCATCCGTCTTTCCAATAGGATGCGCACGGTCGATTTGAATCTCGATGTGTAAGTCGTTATTTTTTAATAACACAACTGTTGGCTCTTCAAGTGTTCCTTGATAGCCTACTAATTTTGAAGCATCTTCAAGACCCGTTGTGTCACCGTTTTGTAATGTAGCGATTAACTCGCCATCTACAATCGCATATTTCACTACATCTGTATGTGAAGCACCTTTCAGCGCCACCGCTTGATCTAATACATTTTTAGAGTAAGCAATTACCTTTTCCCCACGAACTGGGTTATAGCCTTTGCCTTTTTCAGCACCATCTTCTTCACTAATTGCGTCTGTACCATATAACGCATCATATAAACTTCCCCAACGAGCATTCGCTGCGTTGATAGCATAACGAGCATTGTTTACTGGTACTACTAATTGCGGACCAGCTTGCACAGCAATCGCATCATCTACATTTTCAGTTGAGACTTTGAATGGTTCCACTTTTGGCTCAAGGTAACCAATTTCTTGTAAAAATGATTTGTATGCATTAAAATCAAAGTTCTCTTTGTTTTCCTTATGCCAGTTATTAATTAACTCTTGTAGCTCATCGCGACGTGCCAAAATTGCTTTATTTTCCGGTGCTAAATCGTGAATTAATGTATCCAATCCAGCCCAAAATTGCGCTTGCTCTACACCGCTTTCCGGAAGTGCTTTTGTATTTACAAAATCATAAAGCTCAGAAGCTACTTGAAGATTTCCTACTTGAATATAATTTGTCATAAATAAATCCCCCTTGTGACTACTCACTAATAAGAGAAAACTCTCTCCCCTTGCGTATCTTCATTATAAATCGATTCACCTTTAGAAATGAAATACATATTTTGAATAGTCATTATTCGATTTAGTTATATAACAACTTTAAATAATAAAAATTGTTATATAACTGAAAGGGTTATAATCTTATAGACAAATAAGCAGGACGTATTTTAACTAGAATCGGGCAATGCCAATACCTTTAAAAAGCTAATATATATATTGGCAAGCGCGCTTATTTTCCTTTTATTGTTAATAGAATCGTGTGAAACGTTGATTTCCGTTCCATTCGGCTCGCTTTCCACGGGCATGGCTTCAGCCTCCTCGTCGCTCGTACCTCGCTCCTGCCGGGTCTTCAGCTCATGCTATTCCCGTAGGAGTCTCGCCGATTCCGCTTCAATCAACGGGCAAGTCATTTTTGATCACTTTTTTTTAAAAACACGCTTCTATACAGGAAATATTTTGATAATCAACACACCTGATAAAAAGCATATTTTCCATAAACAACAAAAAAACCTTGAGAGCGTCCCCTCAAGGTTTTTAGAAAATTAGCGTTAGCTAAAATTATTTTTGGATAGAAGCAACTACGCCAGCGCCTACAGTACGGCCACCCTCACGGATAGAGAATTTAGTACCTTCTTCAAGAGCGATTGGAGCGATAAGTTCTACTGTCATTTCGATGTTATCGCCAGGCATTACCATTTCAACGCCTTCTGGTAAGTTACAGATACCTGTTACGTCAGTTGTACGGAAGTAGAACTGAGGACGGTAGTTAGAGAAGAATGGAGTATGACGGCCACCCTCTTCTTTTGATAAAACGTAAACTTCAGCTTTGAAGTTTGTGTGTGGAGTAATTGAACCTGGTTTAGCTAATACTTGACCACGTTGGATATCTTCACGAGCTACACCACGAAGTAAAGCACCGATGTTGTCTCCAGCTTCAGCGTAGTCTAATAATTTACGGAACATTTCTACACCAGTAACAGTTGTAGATTTTGCTTCTTCTTGAAGACCAACGATCTCAATTACGTCACCAACTTTAACTTGACCACGTTCAACACGGCCAGTTGCTACTGTACCACGACCAGTGATAGAGAATACGTCCTCTACTGGCATCATGAATGGTTTGTCAGTTTGACGCTCTGGAGTTGGGATGTAAGAATCTACAGCATCCATTAATTCAACGATTTTTTCTTCCCATTCTGCTTCACCTTCAAGAGCTTTAAGAGCAGAACCTTTGATTACAGGGATATCATCGCCTGGGAAGTCATATTCAGAAAGTAGGTCACGGATTTCCATTTCTACTAATTCTAATAATTCTTCGTCATCAACCATATCACATTTGTTCATGAATACTACTAAGTAAGGAACACCTACTTGACGAGATAAAAGGATGTGCTCACGAGTTTGTGGCATTGGGCCGTCAGCAGCAGATACTACTAAGATACCGCCGTCCATTTGAGCAGCACCAGTGATCATGTTTTTAACATAGTCAGCGTGTCCTGGACAGTCAACGTGTGCATAGTGACGAGTATCAGTTTCATATTCTACGTGAGAAGTGTTGATTGTAATACCACGCTCTTTTTCTTCTGGAGCGTTATCGATGTCAGCGTAAGATTTAGCTTCGCCACCCATTTTTTTAGATAATACTGTTGCGATAGCAGCAGTTAAAGTTGTTTTACCATGGTCAACGTGTCCGATTGTACCAATGTTAGCATGCGTTTTCGAACGGTCAAATTTTTCTTTAGCCATTAGAGAAAGCCTCCTAAATATATGTTTTAATTTTTTTTATGTTATAACTGCATGGCAAGTAAGGGCCCTTCCTTGCCATGTCAATCATAGCTTACAAGTTATTTATACTTGATACAAGATGAAAATTCAATTATTCACCTTTATTTTTTTTGATGATATCTTCAGCAATTGACTTTGGTACTTCTTCATAATGATCGAATACCATTGAGAATGTACCGCGACCTTGTGTTGCTGAACGTAAAGTTGTAGCATATCCGAACATTTCAGATAGTGGAACCATTGCACGTACTACTTGAGAGTTACCGCGAGCTTCCATACCCTCAACGCGTCCGCGACGAGCAGTAATGTTACCCATGATATCACCAAGGTACTCTTCTGGAATTACAACTTCTACTTTCATCATTGGCTCTAAAATAACTGGGCTACATTTAGATGCAGCAGCTTTTAGTGCCATAGAAGCAGCGATTTTGAACGCCATTTCGTTTGAGTCAACATCATGGTAAGAACCATCGAATAATTTCGCTTTGATGTCGATTAATGGGTAACCAGCAACTACACCGCGGTCAAGCGAGTCACGAAGACCTGCTTCAACTGCTGGAATGTATTCACGTGGTACTACACCACCAACGATAGCATTTTCGAATTCGAAGCCTGCTCCCTCTTCATTTGGAGAGAACTCGATCCATACGTCACCGTATTGACCACGACCACCTGATTGACGAGTAAATTTACCTTGAACTTGTGCAGAACCACGGAATGTTTCACGGTAAGATACCATTGGCGCACCAACGTTACATTCAACTTTGAATTCACGTTTCATACGGTCAACAAGGATGTCTAAGTGTAACTCACCCATACCTGAGATGATTGTTTGACCAGTCTCTTGGTCAGTGTGAGCACGGAATGTTGGATCTTCTTCTTGTAATTTTTGTAAAGCTTGACCCATTTTATCTTGGTCAGCTTTTGATTTTGGTTCTACAGATAAAGAGATAACTGGCTCTGGGAATTCCATAGACTCTAGGATAACAAGGTTTTTCTCGTCACATAGAGTATCACCAGTAGTCGTATCTTTAAGACCTACAGCAGCAGCGATGTCACCAGCGAATACTTTAGAAATTTCTTCACGGCTGTTCGCGTGCATTTGTAGAATACGACCTACACGTTCACGTTTACCTTTTGTAGAGTTTTGTACGTATGAACCTGAATCAAGGATACCAGAGTACACACGGAAGAACGTTAATTTACCTACGAATGGGTCAGTCATAACTTTAAATGCTAAAGCTGAGAATGGCTCTTCGTCTGATGATTTACGTTCTAATTCTTCATCACCATCAGGATTTGTACCTTTAATTGCTGGTACATCTACCGGAGATGGTAAGTAGTCGATTACTGCGTCAAGCATTTTACGAACACCTTTGTGTTTGAATGCTGTACCACAGATTACAGGATAGAATTCTACTGCGATTGTCGCTTTACGGATAGCCGCTTTAAGCTCAGCAACAGTAATTTCTTCACCTTCTAAGTATTTCTCCATAAGATCTTCATCAACACTTGCAACAGCGTCGATTAATTTCTCACGGTATTCTTCAGCTTGATCCATATATTCAGCTGGGATTTCGCCTTCAGTTACAGCAGTACCTTCTTCGTTACCGTAGAAGACAGCTTTCATTTCAACTAAGTCAATGATTGCTTTGAACTCATCTTCAGCACCGATTGGTAATTGGATTGGGTGAGCGTTAGCTTGTAAACGCTCATGTAAAGTACCTACAGAATATAAGAAGTCTGCACCCATTTTATCCATTTTGTTGATGAATACGATACGAGGTACGCCGTAAGTTGTAGCTTGACGCCATACTGTTTCAGTTTGAGGCTCAACACCAGATTGAGCATCAAGAACTGTTACCGCACCATCAAGTACACGTAAAGAACGTTCTACTTCTACAGTGAAGTCTACGTGTCCAGGAGTATCGATGATGTTTACACGGTGACCTGCCCATTGAGCTGTTGTTGCTGCAGAAGTGATTGTAATACCACGTTCTTGCTCTTGCTCCATCCAGTCCATTTGAGAAGCACCTTCGTGAGTTTCACCAATTTTGTGAATCTTACCAGTGTAATAAAGGATACGCTCAGTTGTTGTTGTTTTACCAGCATCAATGTGAGCCATGATCCCAATATTACGAGTATTCTCTAAAGAGAATTCGCGTTTCATAGGAAATTTCTCCTTCCATATTGGGTGTAGACTATATAAAACCTTGTACTGACCAAACGAGTCAGTACATAGGTTATATTACCAGCGGTAGTGAGCGAATGCTTTGTTCGCTTCTGCCATTTTGTGCATATCTTCACGTTTCTTAACTGAAGCACCAGTGTTGTTAGATGCATCTAAGATTTCATTAGCTAAACGCTCTTCCATCGTTTTTTCACCACGAAGACGAGAGTAGTTCACTAAGTAACGAAGACCTAAAGTTGTACGGCGTTCTGGACGAACTTCAACCGGTACTTGGTAGTTAGAACCACCAACACGACGAGCGCGTACTTCAAGAACTGGCATTACATTGTTTAATGCCGCTTCGAATACTTCTAGAGGATCTTGACCTGAACGTTCTTTAACAAGTTCGAACGCACCGTATAAAATCTTTTGAGAAGTACCTTTTTTACCGTCAATCATCATTTTATTAACTAAACGAGTTACTAGTTTTGAATTATAAATTGGATCTGGTAACACGTCACGTTTGGAAACAGGACCTTTACGAGGCATGTGTTTTCCTCCTTTCAGATGAATATCTATTTTAGAATTTGTAGTTTAAATTATTTTTTCTCTTTTGGACGTTTTGTACCATATAGAGAACGAGATTGCATACGGCCGTTAACACCAGCAGTGTCAAGTGCACCACGAACGATGTGATAACGTACCCCTGGTAAGTCTTTTACACGACCGCCACGGATAAGAACAACACTGTGCTCTTGTAAGTTGTGGCCTTCACCAGGAATGTAAGCTGTAACCTCGATTTGGTTAGTTAAACGTACACGAGCGTATTTACGTAACGCTGAGTTAGGTTTTTTAGGCGTCATAGTACCTACACGAGTACAAACACCACGTTTTTGTGGAGATTTAACATCAGTTAAAGATTTTTTAAATGAGTTATATCCTTTGTTTAACGCTGGTGAGTCTGATTTCGTGCTTTTAGATTTACGAGGCTTACGTACCAATTGGTTAATTGTAGGCATCGATTTTTCCTCCCTTCATTGGATCCTTGTAATACCACACATCCAGGTGGTTCATTTTTTGGGTAAAAACAAAGTCTTTGTGTATCTTACACAAAAACTACATCGCAGTAACCGCAACAACTGCAGCTCCAACTTGAATGCCGCAAGCTTTCCCAAGTTCTTTTTTCGACTCAACGAGATGAACTGGTATCCCGATTTCTTTCGCGAGAAGAATGGCCGGATCGGTTACCCAACTGTCTGCATCAAGTGCAATAAAAACTTTGGTCACTTGTCCAGCACGCATCGCTTTCACTGCTTGCTTTGTACCTATGATTGTTTGACTAGCCTGTGTTACTTTATCATAAGACATTTTCATATCCTCCGAAGTACAGACAGTTAACTATCAACCTTGAATATATTATCATCCCTAATACCGAGTGTCAACTAATATCTTTAAAAATCCCGGGTAGGAACATGCCTACCCGGAATACATCATTTATTCAAATGCAGTTAATTCTTCTTCCGTTGCATCTATATCATCTGCAATGCGGATTTGACGGTAACGTTGCATACCAGTACCTGCAGGAACAAGTTTACCGATAATTACGTTTTCCTTCAGACCAAGGAGCTCATCACGCTTACCTTTAATCGCTGCATCCGTTAACACACGTGTTGTTTCTTGGAATGATGCAGCAGATAAGAACGATTCTGTTTCAAGAGACGCTTTTGTAATACCGAGGATTACTGGGCGACATGTTGCAGGGTTTTTCCCACTTAAAACAGCCTCTACGTTTGCCTCAGCAAATTGATGCACATCTAGTAATGAACCTGGTAATAGCTCTGTATCACCCGCTTCAATTACGCGCACTTTACGAAGCATTTGACGAACCATTACTTCGATGTGCTTGTCACCAATTTCTACCCCTTGCATACGGTATACTTTTTGTACTTCTTTCAACAGATACTCTTGAACTGTTGCTACATCTTTTACTTTTAATAATTGTTTTGGATCGATAGAACCTTCTGTAAGAATTTGACCAGGCTTCACTTCATCACCTAGCACTACTTTCAGACGTGAATTATATGGCGCCTGATATTTACGTGTTTCTACTTCACCTGTAATTGTGATTTCTTTTAAGCCTTCGCGAATTTCTTCGATGTCTGTAACCGAACCTGAGATTTCAGAAATAACCGCCTGCCCTTTCGGATTACGTGCCTCAAAAATCTCTTGGATACGTGGAAGACCTTGTGTAATATCGTTTCCGGCTACCCCACCTGTATGGAATGTACGCATCGTTAACTGCGTACCTGGCTCACCAATCGATTGAGCAGCGATAATACCTACCGCTTCCCCAACTTCTACTTCGTCGCCAGTAGCTAAGTTCATACCGTAACATTTTTTACATACTCCATGCTTTGTATTACATGTGAATGCAGAACGGATTGTTACTTGCTCGATACCAGCTTCTTCAATAACTTTTGCGATATCTTGTGTAATTAATCCATCACGTTCTAAAACAACTGCCCCTGTTTCAGGGTGTAGGATTGTTTTCTTCGTATAACGCCCTACGATACGCTCATCTAGTGCTTCGATAACCTCGTTACCTTCCATTAACGCACCGATTGTTAAACCACGGTCCGTACCACAATCATCTTCACGAACGATTACGTCTTGTGCAACGTCTACTAGACGACGCGTTAAGTAACCTGAGTCGGCCGTTTTTAACGCTGTATCGGCAAGACCTTTACGCGCACCGTGAGTCGAGATGAAGTACTCTAATACCGTTAAACCTTCACGGAATGAAGATTTGATTGGTAACTCGATAATACGACCAGCTGGGTTGGCCATCAGACCACGCATACCAGCAAGCTGTGTAAAGTTCGATGCGTTACCACGGGCACCAGAGTCAGACATCATGAAGATTGGGTTTGTTTTTTGTAAAGAGTCCATCAGCTTGCCTTGGATAACATCCTTCGCTTTTGACCAGATCTCGATTACGCGATCATAGCGCTCTTCCTCTGTGATTAAACCACGACGGAATTGCTTCATCACTTTGTCTACTTTTTCCTGTGCTTCTTCAAGGATTTTACCTTTATCAGGTAATACCTCGATATCCGATACACCTACTGTAATACCAGCACGAGTTGAGTATTTGAAACCTAAGTCTTTCATGCGGTCAAGCATTTTAGAAGTTTCAGTAATTTTAAACTGCTTAAATACTTGTGCGATAACGTTTCCTAAGAATTTCTTACGGAATGGTGGCACAGCTGGAATCGAATCAAAATGCTTACGTAATATAGCTTGGCGTTGCGCTTGGATTTGTTCATCTTCTGATAATGAAGCATATCCTTCCGTTGCTTCCACCTCTGCAAGTGCTTCTGCATCAATTGTTAATTTCACAAAATACTTCTCAGGTGTTTTATCTTCTAAGTTTGTATCTGTTGGTTCATTAATGTAAGGGAACGATGCCGGTAAAATTTCGTTGAAGATTACCTTACCAACAGTCGTTAATAAGAACATGCTATTTTGCTCTTCCGTAAACGTCGGGTTGTTTAATGAAGAAGCTTTAATCGCAATACGTGTGTGTAAATGCACATGACCTGTTTGATATGCAATTAACACTTCATCTGGACCGTAGAAGATAGCGCCTTCACCACGTGCACCTTCACGCTCAAGCGTTAAGTAGTAGTTACCTAATACCATATCTTGAGACGGTGTTACAACTGGTTTACCATCTTTCGGGTTCAGGATGTTTTGAGCTGCTAACATAAGTAGGCGAGCTTCTGCTTGTGCTTCTGCTGATAATGGTACGTGTACCGCCATTTGGTCACCATCGAAGTCAGCGTTATAAGCTGTACATACTAATGGGTGAAGACGAATGGCACGACCTTCTACTAATGTCGGCTCGAATGCTTGAATACCAAGACGGTGAAGCGTCGGGGCACGGTTAAGTAATACCGGATGCTCACGAATAACGTCTTCTAAAACGTCCCATACTTCATTGTGCATACGCTCGATTTTACGCTTTGCACTCTTAATGTTATGCGCAAGACCACGTTCTACCAGTTCTTTCATAACAAAAGGCTTGAATAACTCAATCGCCATTTCTTTTGGTAGACCACATTGGTACATTTTTAAGTTTGGACCTACTACGATAACGGAACGACCAGAATAGTCTACACGTTTACCAAGTAAGTTTTGACGGAAACGACCTTGTTTCCCTTTCAGCATGTGTGAAAGCGATTTTAATGGACGGTTACCAGGACCTGTTACTGGACGACCACGACGACCGTTATCAATTAAAGCATCTACTGCTTCTTGTAACATACGTTTTTCGTTTTGTACGATGATGCTTGGTGCACCAAGATCCAGTAAACGTTTTAAACGGTTGTTACGGTTAATAACACGACGGTATAAATCGTTTAAGTCAGAAGTTGCGAAACGACCACCATCTAATTGCACCATTGGACGAAGCTCAGGTGGAATAACAGGCAGTACATCAAGAATCATCCAAGATGGCTTATTGCCTGAGTTACGGAATGATTCTACTACTTCAAGGCGTTTAATCGCACGTGTACGGCGTTGTCCTTGAGCAGTTTTTAACTCTTCTTTTAACATAACCGTTTCTTCTTCTAAGTCGATTTGTTCAAGAAGCTTTTTAATCGCTTCTGCGCCCATCGCCGCTTCGAATGTATTACCGAATTTTTCACGGTATGCACGGTATTCTTTTTCAGAAAGTAGTTGTTTATGTTCTAAATTTGTACCTGCAGCATCAATTACTACATAAGATGCAAAGTAAATGACTTCCTCAAGTGCACGTGGTGACATATCTAAAATCAGCCCCATACGACTTGGGATACCTTTGAAGTACCAAATATGCGATACAGGAGCAGCTAATTCAATATGCCCCATGCGCTCACGACGAACCTTTGCACGTGTTACTTCAACACCACAACGATCACAAACTACACCTTTATAACGAACACGTTTGTATTTACCACAGTGACATTCCCAATCTTTTGTTGGTCCAAAGATTCGTTCACAGAAAAGACCATCTTTTTCTGGTTTTAATGTACGGTAGTTGATTGTTTCCGGCTTCTTCACTTCACCATAAGACCAAGAGCGAATCTTGTCTGGAGAAGCTAAACCAATTTTCATATATTCAAATTCATTAACGTCTATCAAGGAGCCTACCTCCCTTTAGTATAAGTCCTTTAATGACTTTTCCGTAGCTCGACATTTAATGGCAAAAAAAGTTTAAACGCTATCCGATTAAACTTTTTGCACAGGAAAATTACATCAGTAATAAATGTGGGCAGGCAATACCTGCCCATGAAATTTATGACTTTGCTAAAACATTTAGTACATTTTATTATTCAAATGATTCTACTGGCTCTTCTTCCGCAGCTGGTGCAATATTTAATGCATCTGCCGGTTGAAGATCGTCTTCATCATCTAAATCACGAAGCTCTACCTCTTCATCATTGATTGTTAACATCTTAACATCCATACCTAAAGATTGAAGCTCTTTGATTAATACTTTAAATGATTCTGGTACACCTGGTTCTGGTACACTCTCACCTTTTACGATTGCTTCATATGTTTTCACACGACCTACAACATCATCTGATTTTACAGTTAAAATCTCTTGTAATGTGTAAGCAGCACCGTAAGCTTCAAGTGCCCATACCTCCATCTCACCAAAGCGCTGACCACCGAATTGTGCTTTACCACCAAGCGGTTGTTGCGTTACTAATGAGTATGGACCCGTTGAACGTGCATGTAATTTATCGTCAACCATGTGCGCTAGTTTGATCATATACATGACACCAACAGATACACGGTTGTCAAACGGCTCACCTGAACGTCCATCATAAAGAATCGTTTTACCATCGCGGTTCATACCAGCTTCTTCCATCGTATCCCAAACATCTTCCTCATTAGCGCCGTCAAATACAGGCGTAGCCATGTATTCACCTAAGTAGCGTGCAGCCATTCCTAAGTGTAGCTCTAATACTTGTCCGATGTTCATACGAGAAGGTACCCCAAGTGGGTTTAACATAATGTCAACTGGTGTGCCATCTGGCATAAACGGCATATCTTCTTCCGGTAAGATGCGAGAGATAACCCCTTTGTTACCGTGACGTCCGGCCATTTTGTCCCCAACGCGAATTTTACGTTTTTGAACAATATATACACGAACTAATTGGTTTACACCCGGTGGTAATTCATCGCCATCTTCACGATTGAATACTTTTACATCTAGAACGATACCGCCAGCCCCGTGAGGTACTTTTAATGAAGTATCACGTACTTCACGTGCTTTCTCACCGAAGATTGCATGAAGTAGTCGTTCTTCAGCTGTTAACTCTGTAACCCCTTTAGGCGTTACTTTCCCTACTAAGATATCGCCATCGCGAACTTCCGCACCAATACGGATGATCCCGCGTTCGTCTAAGTTACGCAGTGCATCTTCCCCAACGTTTGGAATATCACGTGTGATTTCTTCAGGTCCTAGCTTTGTATCACGAGACTCTGATTCATATTCTTCAATATGAACAGATGTATATACATCGTCTTTTACAAGGCGCTCACTCATAATAACCGCATCCTCGTAGTTAAAACCATCCCATGTCATGAACGCAACAAGTACGTTTCGACCAAGTGCTAATTCGCCGCTTTCCATTGATGGACCGTCAGCTAAAATATCACGTGGTTTTACACGGTCGCCCACTTTTACGATCGGGCGTTGGTTATACGATGTACCTTGGTTTGAACGAATGAATTTTTGTAATTTGTATTTTACTAAGTCGCCTTTTACCTCTTTGCCGTCAACTGTTTCAATTGTACGGACATGGATTGAACGAGCTTCTACATGCTCCACAATCCCATGGTATTTAGCGACAACAGCAGCACCAGAGTCACGCGCGTCAACGTGTTCCATACCAGTACCAACAAATGGTGCCTCTGGATTTAATAACGGAACCGCTTGACGTTGCATGTTCGCACCCATAAGCGCACGGTTTGAGTCATCGTTCTCTAAGAACGGAATACAAGCTGTGGCAGCAGATACGACTTGCTTTGGTGATACATCCATGTAGTCAATGACTTCACGTTTGAACACCGTGTTATCACCACGGAAACGTCCTACTACTTCTTCGTTAGCAAACGTTTTATCTGGGTTTAATATGGAGTTCGCTTGCGCTACTACATAGTTATCTTCTTCATCCGCCGTTAAGTAGTTAATTTGCCCTGTTACTTGACCAGTTTCAGGGTCTACACGACGGTAAGGCGTTTCGATAAAGCCGAATTTGTTTACTTTTGCGAACGATGAAAGCGAGTTAATCAAACCGATGTTTGGTCCCTCAGGCGTTTCAATCGGACACATACGGCCATAGTGAGAGTAGTGAACGTCACGTACTTCCATACCAGCACGTTCACGTGTTAAACCACCAGGTCCTAATGCAGATAAACGACGTTTGTGCGTTAACTCTGCTAATGGGTTTGTTTGATCCATGAATTGCGATAACTGTGAGCTACCAAAGAACTCTTTAATCGACGCAATCACCGGACGGATGTTGATTAGCTGTTGTGGTACGATAGCTGCTGTGTCATTGATAGACATACGCTCACGTACGACACGCTCCATACGAGATAAACCGATACGGAATTGGTTTTGCAGTAGCTCACCAACAGAACGTAAACGACGGTTACCTAAATGGTCGATATCATCCGTATTACCTACACCATATAATAAGTCAAAGAAGTATGAAACCGACGCTAAAATATCAGCTGGTGTAAGATTTTTTACTTCTTCATCGATATATGCATTAGAAATTACATTAATTTCTTTTTGTGATTCATCATTTGGGGCATAAATTTTAATCGATTGTACCGTAATATCATCCTCTAATACGCCACCTACTTGTGATAGCGTACGGAAACCAACACCTTTTTCTAAATAAGGTATTAATTTATCCAATGTACGACGATCGATTAATGTACCCTTTTCAACTAAAACCTCACCAGTTTCTGGATCAGCTAATGTTTCTGCAATCGTTTGGTTGAATAAACGATTTTTAATGTGCAGCTTTTTATTCATTTTATAGCGACCAACATTCGCTAAATCATAGCGTTTTGCATCGAAGAAACGTGAGTAAAGTAAACTTTTCGCACTTTCAACTGTTGGCGGCTCACCTGGACGTAGACGCTCGTAAATTTCAAGAAGCGCTTTTTCAGTGCTCTCTGTATTATCCTTTTCAAGTGTATTACGTAAGTACTCGTTATCACCGATAATATCGATAATTTCTTGATCCGAGCCAAAACCTAACGCACGTAACAATACAGTGACTGGCAGTTTACGTGTACGATCGATACGAACGTATACAACATCCTTTGCATCCGTTTCGTATTCAAGCCATGCTCCACGGTTCGGAATGACCGTAGCACCGAAGCCTTTTTTACCGTTTTTGTCCGTTTTATCATGGAAGTAAACACTTGGAGAACGAACTAACTGCGAAACGATAACACGCTCAGCACCGTTAATAATAAACGTTCCTGTTTCTGTCATTAATGGGAAATCACCCATAAACACATCTTGCTCTTTTACTTCATCTGTTTCTTTGTTGTGTAAACGCACTTTTACGCGTAATGGCGCAGCAAAAGTTACATCACGTTCTTTACATTCATCAACATCATACTTAGGCTCACCTAATGTATAGTCGACAAACTCAAGTGAAAGATTACCTGTAAAATCTTCGATTGGAGAAATGTCGTGGAACATCTCGCGCAACCCTTCTTCAAGGAACCACTCATAAGATGCTGTTTGAATTTCGATTAAGTTCGGAAGCTCCAGCACCTCATTAATACGCGCAAAGCTTCTACGCTGGCGGTGTTGTCCGTACTGAACTAGTTGACCTGTCAACTCATTCACCCCTCAATAAAGCGATAATAGGTCTTTGCAAAATCCACCAAATGGTGTATGATTTCGAAAGACAAAAAGAAAACGAGACACAAGTTGAATCTCATTTTCGGTTAAACTAAACTTATTTTTGAGCAGTCTGCCCTAAAAATCTACTTTTTAATACAAAAGGGCATACTTCTTCAAAATAATAATTTTGCATTTTATTATGTTATCACATTCAATTTGTCAAGTCAATATTTACAGTTATGTTCGCTATTTTTTCGCACGAATAATCCAATAACCTTTTTTCTTCTCAACAACATCTACTTCTGAAAACATTTCTTCTAAATAACTTACCGTCGATGGTGCCCCTTGCTTTTTTTGAATGACAACCCAAAGCTCACCCGCTTCAACTAACTTTTCATACGATTCATTGTAAAATCTAAAAATCGTCTCTTTCCCCGCACGAATAGGCGGATTTGTTAGAATCGCTGCCGCTTTTAAATCACCAACCGCAGCAAGTCCATCACTTTCAAAAATTCGTACATTTTGAATCCCGTTCAATTGCGCATTCTTTTGAGCCAGTGCAATAGCACGGGTATTAACGTCCATCATATGAACGAAACGCTCTGGATGCGCCTTTGCAATCGACAACCCAATCGGACCATAGCCACAACCAACATCCAATATATCACCTGTTGCTTCTGGTATTTCAAAAGCATCGATTAATACACGGGAACCAAAATCTACTTCGCTTTTACTAAATACGCCCGCATCTGTTTCAAATGTAAACACAGACCCTAGTAAAGTAAACTTCCATTGGCGTGGCTTGCTTTCCGTTTGAGGTTTGTTGGAATAATAATGTTCAGACATAATACAACACGCCTCCGTTCATTTATAAATGATTAGTCAGAAATATAATCTCTATTTACTTTGATTAAAATACTATCTTTTTTATGCGGATGTCTACAAAGTTTTATGCTTTTCCATCTCTAAAAAGAAAAGCCCGTCACATTGACGAGCTTTTCATACAACTAGAGTTAAAATTATTTAACTTCTACAGTTGCGCCAACTTCTTCAAGTTTAGCTTTGATTTCTTCAGCTTCTTCTTTAGAAGCGCCTTCTTTAAGAGCTTTAGG
Source organism: Lysinibacillus sp. LZ02 (assembly GCF_050613145.1). Lineage (GTDB taxonomy): Bacteria > Bacillota > Bacilli > Bacillales_A > Planococcaceae > Lysinibacillus_B. The sequence goes on from NZ_CP192507.1 coordinate 4,095,877, forward strand.
AGCGTTATCTACTACTTCTTTAGCTTCTTTTAAGCCAAGACCAGTGATTTCGCGTACCACTTTGATAACTTTGATTTTTTCAGCACCAGCGCTAGCTAATACTACATCAAATTCAGTTTTTTCTTCAACTGCTGCAGCACCGCCTGCAACTACAGCTACAGGAGCTGCTGCTGTTACACCGAATTCTTCTTCGATAGCTTTTACTAAATCGTTTAATTCAAGAACTGTCATAGCTTTAACAGCTTCTAAGATTTGCTCTTTTGTCATTTTAATTTCCTCCTATGGAATGTTTTATAATTTAAAGTTTAGGCCGTTAAGCCGAGATTAGAAGTTTTGGGTGAATTAAGCACCTTGTTCTTCTTTTTGTTCTGCAACCGCTTTTGTTGCAAGCGCAAGGTTGCGGATTGGAGCTTGAAGTACAGATAAAAGCATAGAAAGTAGACCTTCGCGTGATGGAAGTTCTGCAAGAGCTTTAACGTCAGCTTCAGATGCAACTGCACCTTCGATAATACCAGCTTTAATTTCTAACGCTTCGTTTTTCTTAGCGAACTCGTTGATAATTTTTGCTGGAGCTACTACGTCTTCGTTAGAGAACGCAACAGCGTTTGGACCAGTTAAGAATTCGTTGATAGCTTCTACACCAGCAACTTCTGCAGCACGACGAGTTAAAGTGTTTTTGTATACTTTGAACTCTACGCCAGCTTCACGAAGTTGTTTACGTAATTCTGTAACTTGAGCAACGGTTAAACCGCGGTAATCAACTACTACTACAGATGCAGCAGCAGAGAATTTATCAGCGATTTCTTGTACTTGAACCTTTTTAGTTTCAACTGCTTTGCTCATTTATGACACCTCCTATTAGAATGAGTCATTTATACCGACAAAAGAAAGCCCTTATGCCAAAGTAGACATAAGGGCAGAAAGTCATCATCTTAAAAGAATCCGAACTCCGATGTCCTCGGTAGGATCATTAAGTGACAAGTCACTCCTACTGTCTACGGTACAAATGGATGATTCACAACAGCACCAATCTTACCAAGTAAGCGGAGCGTTGTCAACTAATTTAATTAATATTATTTAACAACAACAGAAGAAGCGTCAACTTTAACAGCTGGGCCCATTGTAGTTGTAACATTTACAGACTTCATGTAAGTACCTTTAGCTGCAGCTGGTTTAGCTTTTTGTACTACATCGAATACTGTTAAGAAGTTTTCTACTAATTTTTCTGTTTCGAAAGAAGCTTTACCGATAGGAGCATGGATAATACCAGCTTTGTCAGCGCGGTATTCTACTTTACCAGCTTTGATTTCTTCGATTGCTTTTGTTACGTCAAATGTAACTGTACCAGTTTTCGGGTTTGGCATTAAACCTTTAGGACCTAATACACGACCAAGTTTACCAACTTCACCCATCATATCTGGAGTTGCAACGATTACATCGAACTCAAACCAACCTTGTTGGATTTTTGTGATGTACTCTGCATCGCCTACATAGTCAGCGCCAGCAGCTTCTGCTTCTTTAAGTTTTTCACCTTTAGCGAATACTAATACGCGTTGTGTTTTACCAGTACCGTTTGGAAGCACTACTGCACCACGGATTTGTTGGTCGTTTTTACGAGTATCGATCCCTAATTTGAAAGCAACTTCTACAGTAGCGTCGAAGTTTACTGTGCTTGTTTTTTGAGCTAAAGCGATTGCTTCTGTTGCTTCATATAATTTAGAACGGTCTACTAATTTAGCCGCATCTTGTAACTTTTTACCTTTTTTAGCCATTGTTAATTTCCTCCTTGATTGTGGTTGTAGCGGAATGAACCTCCCACGAATAAAGGTTGCGCCCTCAACAGAGTGCAGCAACCTTCCAAAAACAAATGCATCATCAAGTCTTTGAAGATGGGATTAGTCTTCGATAACAATACCCATGCTTCGTGCAGTACCTTCAACCATTAACATTGCAGCTTCTACAGATGCAGCGTTTAGGTCTGGCATTTTTTGTTCAGCGATTTCGCGAACTTTATCACGTTTAACCGTTGCAACTTTCTTACGGTTTGGTTCACCAGATCCAGATTGGATACCAGCAGCTACTTTAAGTAATACTGCAGCTGGTGGAGTTTTTGTAATGAAAGTGAACGAACGGTCTTCGAATACTGAAATTTCAACCGGAATGATTAGACCAGCTTGATCAGCAGTACGAGCGTTGAACTCCTTACAGAATCCCATGATGTTAACACCTGCTTGACCTAATGCAGGACCAACCGGTGGAGCTGGGTTAGCTTTACCAGCAGGAATTTGAAGTTTTACAACTTTAATTACTTTTTTAGCCACGAGACACACCTCCTTAAGTCCGTGATGTGGTAATTGGGTTGCCCCTCCCACTCAATATCTGTCTGTCGGCTTAAAATCCGATAACATTAAAAATGAAATGAATTATCACACTGAAATAAATTGACAGTCTGACCTATGAAATGATAACACTTTTATTTTGTTAACGCAAGTAGAAATAATTCTATATTTTGCGAATTTGTGTAAAGTCCAGTTCCATCTTCGTCTCACGACCGAACATATCAACCGTTACTTTTATCTTACCTTTTTCTACATCAATTTCTTCCACTTTACCTTGGAAGTGCGCGAATGGCCCTTCTAACACTTCAACCACTTCGCCTACTGTCACAGCCACTTCACCAATGGCTGTTTCATTCATACCCATTTGGGCAAGTAAGCGATCTGCTTCTTCCGGCAATAATGGTGTTGGTTTTGCACCTCCACCTGATGAGCCGATGAAACCTGTCACACCCGGTGTATTACGTACAACATACCACGAATCATCCGTCATGATTAACTCTACTAATACATAACCAGGGAATACTTTACGCATGACCGTACGCTTTTTACCATCTTCTTTAATATCGATTTCTTCATGTTCAGGAACGATTACACGGAAGATTTTATCTTGCATGCCCATTGTTTCAACACGTTTTTCAAGATTTGCTTTCACACGGTTTTCATAACCTGAATAAGTATGCACTACATACCAATTTTTCTCCATAATTCACGGAGCCCTCCTTCTAGTACTTGTGATGCATTATTGTACGCGACACAAATTTTTAGCCAAATGAAAAAACCCGTTGTTTCTAAAGGATACGGGCTATTTCATCAATATACTATTTTTTACAGTTCTAAGAACCAACGCAACGCCTCTGAAACACCTAAATCCACTACCGTAAAGTATAAAGCAAAGAAAATAACAGTGGCAATAACAACAACTGTATATTTTGTTAACTCTTTACTTTTAGGCCAGCTTGTTTTACGCATTTCTGAGCCGACTTCACTTAAAAAATTTGTAATCTTGCTCATTTCCTAGCTTAACCTCCGCACCAATCGTTTCTTTAGCTGATCCACCATTTTATAACGTTTGTTTGTGCATCGTATGTTCATTACAATACGAACAAAACTTTTTTAACTCAAGGCGTATTGCCTCTTTCTCAGATTTCGCTGGTATTGAATAGTTTCTAGAGCCGCATTTCCCACAGCTTAAAATGACTTTTTTTGCCATTCAAACCTCACCTATTTTCGGCATTTTGTCTAATCAAGACTAACACCTAACAGGCATGCTGTCAACAAACGAACCGTGTCTCTAAAACAATTCACTCAACTCTAAATGACGTTCTAACTTACGCTTAATTCGTTGCAACGCATTGTCAATGGACTTCGTTGAACGCTTGAGTAAACTTGAAATTTCATTATAGGAACGCCCTTCTAAATATAAAACGAGCACTTGCTGTTCAAGTTCACTTAACACCCGGCTCATTTGGCCTTCTAACCTACTATAATCTTCTCTATTAATCATTAAATATTCTGGATTTTCTGATAGAGGACTTGTAATAACATCCATCAGTGTACGTTCTGATTCTTCATCGTAAATTGGTTTATCGAGTGACACATAGGAATTGAGTGGGATATGTTTTTGACGGGTAGCTGTTTTAATCGCGGTAATAATCTGTCGCGTAATGCATAGCTCTGCAAACGCACGGAACGATGCCAACTTGTCCCCTTTAAAATCGCGAATCGCTTTATACAGCCCAATCATTCCTTCTTGGATAATATCCTCTTTGTCTGCACCAATCAAAAAATAAGAACGTGCCTTCGCTTTAACAAATACACGATATTTTGTAATTAAATAATCTAATGCTTCTGTATTGCCTAAATGAACTTGTTCTACAATATCTTCATCTGAAATATCTTCAAATCGCTCTATTACTTGCAATTTTTCGCTTTTAAGCAATGTTCTCACCCCAGTACGCCAGAATCATTAGAAACAGTATAATAGAATTGGAAAATAACGGTCAATAAGTTATTTTAATCCCCTACGCCATTTTTCAAGCGTTAACGCAACATCATCCCGTAGGTGAATACGTCTAGACGGCTTTTCACTTTGTGTTGTTTTCACCTTTTGGGATATGTTCGATTGAATAATGCCCATCTCAATTTCAAGTTCACGCGCAGACTTGCGTAATGCCCCATATCCAAATACAACATTTTGTTCTGTCATATCCGATGTGGCTACATGAATTTGAATTTTGCGTCCCTTTAAATCATTGGATAGCTTTTCAATACGTTCATCAGCAGTTTCATTTTTACGTGTATAAATCACTTCTACATCATGTTTGACATATAACTGTTCAGTACCAGGTACAAGGTGCGCATCAAAGACAACGATGACGCGCCAACCTTTTACCGCTTTATATTCCGCCATCAGCTCCACAAGTCGGTCGCGCGCATCTTCAAAATTTTCATCTCGTAGTGAACGTAATGCTTTCCACGCACCAATCATGTTGTAGCCGTCTACTAGCAAAATATTTTGCATCACTACTATCCGTTCTGTTCTTGGCGTTTACGGTACACTTCATACATCAGAAGCGCCGCTGCAACAGAAGCATTTAACGACGTAACATGACCAACCATTGGTAAATGATAGAGGAAGTCGCACTTTTTCTTGAGTAAAGCACTCATCCCTTTCCCTTCACTTCCGATAATGATGGCTAATGGCAGCGTAGCATCCATTTTCCGATAGTCAGCGGACCCTTTTGCATCTGTCCCTGCAATCCAAATGCCGCGTTCTTTTAGCTCGTCCACTGTCTGCGCTAAATTCGTGACACGTACAACAGGCACATGCTCGATTGCGCCAGTGGAAGCCTTTGCCACAACAGCTGTTAAACCTACTGCACGACGCTTCGGAATGATAATACCATGTACACCGATTGCGTCTGCTGTACGCATAATGGAACCTAAATTATGTGGATCCTCCAACTCATCTAAAATTAAGAAAAACGGATCTTCTTGTTTTTTCGCTGCTGCAGCAAATAAATCTTCTAATTCTGCATATTGATACGCCGCAACAGATGCGACAATCCCTTGATGATTGGCATCTGTTAATTGATCTACCTTTTTCTTTGGAACGAACTGGACAAGCACACCACGCTCACGGGCTAAATCTAAAAGCTCGTTGATGCCTGTTTTTTTGACCCCTTCTGCAATCCATAATTTATTGATTTCACGACCTGAACGAAGCGCTTCTAATACCGGATTTTTTCCTGCGATCATTTCGCTATTTTGTTCCGCCATCTATTACACTCCTTTTTGCTGTTCGATGATGTCTATTGCATAATCGATGATTTCATACACACGTTCTGTTTGTTGCATTAAATATAAATAGCCTAGCACTGCCTCAAAACCCGAACTATTCCGGTACGTTTGAACGTCTGTGTTTTTTGGTACGGTACCAGATTTCGCATTACGCCCTCGACGAAAAACCGCCAATTCCTCTTCTGTTAAAAAACTTTCATCTATCATACGATGGACAATAGCTGATTGCGCCTTCGCTGACACATATTTTGTCGCTTCTCTATGCAATGTATTCGGTTTGACACGTCCCGCTAACAGGAGATGTTGCCGTACGCTTTGTTCGAGTACGGCATCTCCCATATACGCAAGAGCTAGCGCATTTAATTGTTTTACATCTTCTAATCGGAGTTTCGTCATATCGTTATCCTCGTTTCCAACGCGTTCCTTGACGAGTATCCTCTAGTATAATATTCATGTTTAATAGTTGATCGCGGATTTCATCTGAACGGGCAAAATCGCGATTTTTACGGGCTTGATTACGCTCTTCGATTAGCGCCTCGATTTCCTCATCGAGTAGTTCTGCTTCTTGTGCGAAGTGAATCCCTAACACATGCCCCAATGTATCGAACGTCTCGATAAATGCTTGTAATACAACTTCTTCTGTATTGCTCTCGTTTAAGTACGTATTAGCAATACGGGCTAACTCAAATAACGCTGAAATCGCATTCGCTGTATTGAAATCATCATTCATCGCTTCTTCAAATTGGGCCCTAACAGCCGTCACTTTTGCTAACCATTCATCGCTCGCTTGGCCAAGACCTGTTGTAGCTGACAGACGATGCTGTACATTGGCATAAGCTGTACGTAAACGTTCTAATCCCGCATGCGCTGCTTCTACTAAATCTTGTGCGAAGTTAATTGGGTGACGGTAATGAACACTTAACATGAAAAATCGTAGTACTTGCGGATCGATTTGCTTACGAATATCGTTCACGAGTACAAAATTACCTAGTGACTTCGACATTTTCTCGTTGTCGATATTAATATAGCCATTATGCATCCAGTAACGGGCAAATGTTTTTCCTGTATGCGCCTCTGATTGTGCAATTTCATTTTCATGGTGCGGGAATGTTAAATCCTGACCGCCTGCATGAATATCAATTGTATCACCTAAGTGCTCACGCGCCATAACAGAACACTCAATGTGCCAACCAGGACGTCCTTCTCCCCACGGACTTTCCCACTTAATCTCACCTAATTTTGCCGCTTTCCAAAGAGCAAAATCAAGCGGATCTTCTTTTTTCTCACCCGCTTCAATACGCGCCCCCACTTTTAAATCATCAACCGACTGGTGACTTAATTTACCGTAGCCGTCGAATTTACGTGTCCGATAATATACATCGCCTCCGGATTCATATGCGTAACCTTTGTCAATTAGAACTTGAATAAACTCAATAATTGCCTCCATATGATCCGTTACACGCGGGTGTACATCTGCCTTTTTACAACCTAACGCTGTAATATCATCAAAGTACGCAGCAATAAAGCGCTCTGTTAACTCAAATACTTCCTCACCAAGTTCATTTGCTGCTTTAATAATTTTGTCATCTACATCTGTAAAATTCGAAACAAATTTCACATCATAGCCAGCATATTGTAAATAGCGACGCACTGTATCGTACACAATGACTGGGCGCGAATTGCCGATATGAATATAGTTATATACGGTAGGTCCGCATACATACATTTTTACTTTGCCTTCTTCAAGCGGAATAAACGCTTCTTTTTGTCTTGTTAAAGAATTAAAAATTTGAATACTCATTGTTTTTGCTCCTTTTTTAACAATGTGATTTCCTGTTGTAAAAACTCAATTGTCTTCTCCAACGTATCACAACGATCACCGACTGGGTCAGGAATATTATGATGATCTAATTTTTTCTCTTCTGTATAACGAACGCCATCTTTAATCACAATTTTCCCAGGAATCCCTACAACCGTCGCATTCGGTGGTACATCCTTTAAGACAACGGACCCTGCACCTACTTTACTATTTTCCCCAATTGTAATCGAACCTAATACTTTTGCGCCTGTTGCTACTAGGACGTTATCATGCAATGTTGGGTGGCGTTTTCCTTTTTCTTTTCCTGTACCACCTAGCGTAACGCCTTGATAGAGTGTCACGTTATCGCCAATTTCACATGTTTCCCCTATTACAACCCCCATGCCATGGTCGATGAAAAATCGGCGGCCTATTTTTGCACCCGGGTGGATTTCAATGCCGGTAAAGAAACGGCTAATTTGTGAAATGACCCGCGCAATAAAATAAAATTTCCGCTTATAAAACCAATGGGCGATGCGATGTGCCCACGTAGCATGTAAACCCGAATACGTTAATACCACTTCCACTACACTTCGCGCTGCTGGATCATTTTCAAAAATCGTATCGATATCCTCTTTTATCCGTTTAAACATTGTCCGTAATCCCCCTTTTCATTTTACTATTTCGCATAAGGCTCCGTTATTTGACACCAATAGTTTCTGGCTCTTCACAGTAATCCGCTTTTTACTTAAGAAAAACATTTCTTTGCAAATATCCATCTTTCCTATCTGCAAATAAAAAGCGCCCCTGTCATCACTTGATGACAGAGACGCTTATTTGCGCGGTTCCACTCTGAATTGAAGGACATGCCTTCCCCTTTTGTGTTCGGTAACGAGAACAACTCGACTTCGCCTACTTTTTTCAGCTAAGTACTCAAAGGTGCATTTCCACATAGTGAGCTTAGACTACTTTCAGCCGGTGATAGTCCTCTCTAATAAGCTCTAACTATTGTGTACTTCTCCTTCTCCACGCTTTTTTCACTAAAGCTTTACACTTTAGTTTATTCAATTCGTTACAATGTACATCCATTGTACATAAATTTTGTCAAAAATCAATAGTTCTGCTTAGTTAGCAAACTTTTCTACTCGTGCAATCGCTTTTTCTTTTCCGATTAAAGCAATGGCATTCGGTAGCTCTGGACCGTGCGTTTGACCCGTTGTCACGACACGGATTGGCATAAACAAGTTTTTCCCTTTAGCGCCTGTTTCTTTTTGCACCGCTTTAATTGCTGATTTGATTGATTCTGCATCGAATGCATCAAGCGATTCAAGTTGTGCCTTGAACGCCGCCATGACAGCTGGTACTGTTTCACCTGCCAATACCTCTTTGGCTTCATCATTATATTCAATCTCTTCCGTGAAGAATAGGCTAGATAACTCTACAATTTCAGCACCATAACTCATTTGCTCATGATAAAGACCGATTAACTCTGCAGCCCATGCTTGTTGTTCAGCTGTTAGTTCCGCTGGTAATACGCCTGCTTTTTGTAAATGTGGTAATGCTAACGCTACCACTTCTTCACGTGATAATTTTTTGATGTATTGATTATTCATCCAAGTAAGCTTTGTTTTATCAAACATCGATGGTGATTTTGATAAACGCTTCTCGTCGAACATTTTCACAAACTCATCATGCGAGAAGATTTCCTCTTCTCCTTCTGGCGACCAGCCCAGTAATGCAAAGAAGTTGAACATCGCTTCAGGTAAATAACCAAGGTCTTTATATTGGGCAACGAACTGGATAATCGTTTCATCACGTTTTGATAATTTTTTGCGCCCTTCATTCACGATTAATGTCATATGACCATATGCTGGATATTCCCAGCCAAATGCATCAAAAATCATCATTTGTTTTGGTGTATTCGATAAGTGCTCTTCCCCACGGAATACGTGTGTAATGTCCATAAAGTGGTCATCCAGTACTACGGCATAGTTGTATGTTGGAATACCGTTTGCTTTAACTAATACCCAATCCCCGATATCTTTTGATTCGAATGTTACTTCACCGCGCACTAAATCTGTAAATTTATACGTTACACCTTCTGGTACACGCATACGAACTGTGTAAGGAATACCCGCCGCTTCTTTTTCTGCTACTTCTTCTGCTGTTAAGTGACGGCATTTGCCATCATACGTTGGGGCTGCTACACCGTTTGCTTTTTGCGCTTCACGTGATGCTTCAAGCTCTTCAGACGTACAGAAACATTTATACGCGATACCGCGCTCTAATAACTCATCGGCATGCTTTTTGTAAATATCTAAACGCTCCATTTGGCGATAAGGTGCATATGGACCACCAATATCAATCGATTCATCCGGGATAATACCTAACCAACGTAAGTTATCAAGTTGAGACGCTTCGCCGCCCTCTACATTACGCTCGATATCTGTATCTTCAATGCGGACAATAAATTTACCGTTGTGATGTTTTGCATATAAATAGTTAAATAGTGCTGTACGCGCGCCACCGATATGTAAGAAACCTGTCGGAGATGGTGCATAACGTACACGAACTTCTTTCGTCATGTGTAATTGCCTCCTCATTTTTCGTTTTGAAAACGACCGAATTTTTATCCTGTTCATTTTACCACTGTCAATTCGCAAATAAAAGTGACGCACGCCGAATTTCGTTCGACGTGCGCTCATTTATGCATATCGTTGGGAATCCCCTTATTTCTTAATAAGTAAAATCGTCGCTAGCGCTGCAATCCCTTCCTCACGTCCTGTGAAACCAAGCTTTTCTGTCGTTGTAGCTTTCACATTCACTTGAGATGGATCGGCATTTAATAACGCCGCAATACGATTTTTCATCGGTTCAATGTAAGGCGCCATTTTCGGACGTTGTGCAATAATTGTTGCATCTACATTCCCTAAAACATAGCCTTTATCCTCAACGATTTTCCAAATATATTGTAAAAGTTTTGCTGAATCTGCATCCTTCCACTCAGGGTCTGTATCAGGGAAATGACGCCCGATATCCCCCTCACCAATTGCCCCTAATGCTGCATCTGTGATGGTATGTAACAATACATCGGCATCAGAATGACCAAGCAACCCTCGGTCATGCGGAATTTCAATGCCCCCTAAAATTAATGGACGTCCCTCTGCAAATGCATGAACATCGTAGCCTTGTCCTACTCGAAACATAAGTCAATATCCTCCTATAAATTGGTACGGGATTTTAAAATCGCCGCACCAAAAATTAAATCTTCCTGTGTTGTCATTTTAACATTTTCATAACTACTTTCGACGATATGTACGTCATAGCCCAGTCGTTCTACGAGCATGGCTTCATCTGTACCAAGAAAACCAACCTTTTCTGCTACATCTTCTGCCTCTGCCAGTAAATCAAAGCGAAATGCTTGCGGTGTTTGAATCATCCAGAGTGAATCGCGGTCAACGGTCTCTTTAATGATGCCATCTCGTACAATTTTCATTGTATCCTTGGCGCGTACACCGGCAATGGCCGCACCTTTCTCATAGGCTGTTTTGGCTAGCTCACTAATGGTTGGTATGGTGATAAAAGGACGTGCAGCATCATGTACAAGGATAATTGCTACATCACGCATTTCCTTAATACATGAATGCACCGAATGTTGACGTTCTGCCCCACCTGTTGGTAAACCTTTTATTTTGGAAATACCATATTCCGAGAGCAACGACTGGATAAATGCACGCTCCTCATCTTTCACGGCAAGCCAAATCCCTGTACAATTTTCGTCCTGTTCAAACACAAGTAATGTATGAACGAGAATGGGTTTATCTACTAGCTGTAAAAATAACTTATTTTGCCCTGCGCCCATACGTTTTCCGCTACCGGCAGCTGGCAGTACGACTTCATATTGCACATCTTCACTTCCTACTCTAGTCATCTTTTGGCTTAGCAAAAATCATACGTCCGGCTGATGTTTGTAGCACACTTGTGACCGTTACTGTAATAGCTTGACCGATATAGCTACGACCGCCTTCCACAACAATCATCGTACCGTCATCTAAATACGCCACACCTTGATTTTGCTCCTTGCCATCTTTAATGACTACAACCTGCATATCCTCACCAGGAATGACGACTGGTTTGACAGCGTTGGCTAAATCATTAATATTTAACACTTCTACTTGATGCAATTCACATACTTTATTTAAATTAAAATCATTTGTTAAAATTTGTGCGCCCATTTTTTTCGCTAGACGGACTAGTTTTAAATCGACTTCTGACACATCTTCAAAGTCGTCCTCGACAATTAACACCTTAGATTGTCGCTCATCTTGCAGACGCTTTAAAATATCTAACCCTCGGCGACCACGCGTACGCTTTAACGTATCGGACGAATCCGCAATATGTTGAAGCTCTGTTAAAACAAATTGCGGTACAACAAGCGTCCCCTCAATAAAGCCTGTTTCTGAAATATCAGCAATACGCCCGTCGATAATGACACTCGTATCTAACAGCTTATGTGACAGTTTCGCCTCTTGCTCTCCTTGCTTCTTTTTAGCCGATGGACCGGATTTTGTAAACAATTGTACAAACTCTTCTCGTTTATTAAAACCGACACGGAAACCTAAGTACCCTAAAATAATGGATAAAATAATTGGCGTTACTTCCGTAATCACCGGCAGCTGAATGCTATTAATCGCAAAGCCAAATAATGCGGAAACACTTAACCCCATAATGAGTCCGACTGTTCCAAATAACAAATCCCCGACTGGTACCTTCGAAAGGACATCCTCCATCCATGTAATCAGCCTAACAAAGTAATCGGATAAACCGAACGATAAAACAAATAATAAAGTTGCACCTAACGCTACCGAAATATAAGGGTTGTTAATCCAAGGATTAGATGATAAATGAATAAGTTCGTATAATGGCGGTAAAAAAACTAGACCTAACGCCCCTCCGATAAACAAAAATGCAACTTGAATGACCTTCTTTAACACATTTTTCACCTCCGTTCTTTCATTATACATAGTTGTTCATTTCATAGCGACGCAAAAACCTCAGCTTTTTACGCTATAACAAACAAAAAATTCCTTGTATTTTATAACAAAATACTCTACTTTAACCACATTTTCGCTAAAAAATATCCTTTTCGAATTCCGCGAAGTATATTTAAAATCCCTTTATAATCTTTTGAAAATTCACATGTCCTAGCAAAATCCCAATCGCCTATAGTGATAAAAATCGTTTTCCATTACACTTTACCTATTCGAGATAAGGGATATCATAAAAAGAAAGAAAATATATCGAAAGAGCCAAAAAAGCAAGTTAATAACATTTACCCCTTCCGTATTAGGACTTTTTGATTTAGCGATTATTATACTGATTACACCTTCTCAAAAGATTGGATGAACGGAAAGGTTAGGGCTAGTACTTCCGTGAGCCATTGTACGCGTCTGTTTTGGCTCCCAAACATAATAATCTATACGGTACAACGATATTCCACGCTTACAATGAATGTAGATCTTGGGGAGCTAGCGTAAGCTGGTACATTAGGCGAAAATTTAATGACAACAGTTGATACACACCCATTAGGTGCTGTGTATTTAGAATATCTCATCTTCACATTATTTATGACAATCGGGACCCTTGAAACAAATAAAGTATTGTTCTTTATTTTCATATTAAAATGCTCCCCTTTTTATAAAGGCGAGCATTTTTTGTCTTTCCCCCGCATGAACGGGAGGAAGTGGGGATGAGAACCCCCACTAATTAAAGTTTCACTTTATAAATCACTAAAGCAGGCACGTAAACTATCGGCAATCGTCTCGACCCCGATGACTTGAATGCCTTCTGGAAAATCCCATCCTCCTAAGTTAGAAGTTGGAATAAAGGCACGTTTAAATCCAAGCTTGGCTGCCTCTTGCACACGTTGCTCAATCCGACTTACACGACGCACCTCACCTGTTAAGCCCACTTCGCCGATAAAGCAATCTGTTGCACGAACAGCTTGGTCTTTAAAACTAGATACGATGGATGTCAGGACAGCTAAATCAATCGCTGGCTCATCTAGCTTGACACCACCGGCCACTTTAATATAGGCATCCTGTGCTTGCAGTAGCATCCCCATTCTCTTTTCTAACACAGCCATCAATAATTGCACACGATTTTGGTCAACCCCTGTCGCCATACGCTTTGGATAATTGAAGCTTGTCGGTGTGACAAGTGACTGTACTTCTACTAAAATCGGTCGTGTACCTTCCATAGATGCCACAATGGTTGAACCCGGTGCCCCTTGCGAACGCTCCTGTAAAAACATCTCAGACGGATTTAATACTTCCTTTAAGCCACCATGTAACATCTCAAAGATTGCAATTTCATTCGTTGAACCAAAACGGTTTTTTTGGCTACGTAAAATACGATGGTTATGATGACGTTCCCCTTCAAAATAGAGCACGGTATCGACCATATGCTCCAAAATACGTGGCCCTGCAATTTGCCCTTCCTTTGTCACGTGTCCGACAAGGAAAATCGCAATATTTTTTGTCTTTGCGATGCGCATAAGCTCTGCTGTACATTCACGTACTTGCGAGACACTTCCTGGCGCACTCGTCACTTCGGGATGATGCACTGTTTGGATGGAATCGACGATAACAAACTTCGGCTGCACCTCCTCAATTGTTTGATGGAGAAATTCCATATTCGTTTCGGAGTAAATATAAAGCTCCGGTGATTTAACCCCTAATCGCTCTGCTCGTAATTTCGTTTGGCGAACTGATTCCTCACCGGAAATATATAACACACGGTGCCCCCGATTCGATAATAGCGCAGACACTTGCAGTAATAGCGTCGACTTCCCGATACCCGGATCTCCGCCGATTAACACGAGTGAGCCCGCCACAATGCCCCCACCAAGCACGCGGTTTAACTCCCCCATCTCGGTGACAATGCGTGTTTCTTCCATTGTTTCTACGTTAATAAGAGGGGTTGCCTTTTGAGTCGTCGAAACCGAATGCTGAAATGCACCGCGTGGACCTTTTGATACGATTTCCACTTCCTCCACCATCGTATTCCAGTTGCCGCAACCCGGACAACGCCCCATCCACTTCGCTGACTCATAGCCGCAATCATTACACATAAATTTGGTTTTCTTTTTTGCCATATCATTCTCCCAAATATTTGTTCTTATATCTATTGTACAAAAAATAGGAGGGATGTTCTATTCTGAGTACTAATTAGATTTATGCTAAAAAAGCACTCGCTCTAGAAAGCGAGTGCTAGGCATATTAAACAATTAAGCCTCTACAGCCTTTTCTTTTCCTCGAACTTTAAAGTCACCTTCTACGTAGTCAAATACCACGACTTGACCTGTTAGTACGTTCCCTTTTAATAGTTCCTCTGACAAGCGGTCTTCCACATGTTTTTGTAATGCACGACGAATTGGGCGTGCACCGTATTGTGGATCGTATCCTTCTTCTGCAATTTTCTTAAGTGCTGCATCTGTTAACTCCAGTTCGATATGTTGTTCTTTTAGACGTTTTGTTAATGCATTTGCCATGAAGGAAACAATTTCTTTTAAATGATCCTTCTCTAATGAATGGAACACAATCATTTCATCAATACGGTTTAAGAATTCTGGGCGGAATGCTTTTTTCAATTCTTCCAGCATTGTCGCTTTCATATCTTTATATTTTGAATCTGTATCGCCCACGCTGAAGCCTAGGTTTTTCTGATATTTTAGGGCATCTGCGCCAACGTTAGATGTCATAATAACGACTGTGTTACGGAAATCTACTACACGTCCTTTAGAGTCTGTTAAGCGACCATCATCTAATACTTGTAGCAAGATATTGAATACGTCCGGATGTGCTTTTTCAATCTCGTCTAGTAAGACAACAGAGTACGGTTTACGACGTACTTTTTCTGTTAATTGTCCACCTTCATCGAATCCTACATAGCCTGGAGGCGCACCAACTAATCGAGATGTCGAATGTTTCTCCATGTACTCAGACATATCAATGCGAATCATCGCATCCTCATCTCCAAACATGACTTCAGCAAGCGCACGGGCAAGTTCTGTTTTCCCTACACCTGTTGGCCCTAAGAAGATGAATGAACCGATTGGACGCTTCGGATCTTTCAGTCCAGCACGAGCACGACGAATGGCACGTGAAATCGCTTCAACTGCCTCTCCTTGACCAACAACACGCTTATGCAATTCTTCTTCAAGGTTTAAAAGCTTCGCAGACTCTTCTTGTGCAATCTTGGATACTGGAATTCCAGTCCACATCGCCACCACCATGGCAATATCATCTACTGTGACTTCTGATTCTTCTTTTCCTTGCTTCTCTTTCCACGCTTTTTTCGTTTGTTCAAGCTCTTCTTTTATCTTTTGCTCTGTATCACGTAATGCGGCAGCTTTTTCAAATTCTTGGCTTTGTACCGCTGCATTTTTCTCAGAGCGTACATTTTCCAATTTGTTTTCAAGCTCTTTTAAATTCGGTGGCACTGTGAATGAGCGTAAGCGCACTTTCGAACCGGCTTCATCCATTAAATCAATCGCTTTATCTGGCAAGAAGCGGTCTGAAATGTAGCGGTCTGATAGTTTAGCAGCAGCATCTAATGCTTCATCTGTAATTTTTACACGATGATGTGCTTCGTAGCGATCACGTAGCCCTTTCATAATTTGAATCGTTTCATCAATTGTTGGCTCATCTACTTGAATCGGTTGGAAGCGACGTTCTAACGCGGCATCCTTTTCGATATATTTACGGTACTCATCCAGTGTTGTTGCACCAATACATTGTAATTCCCCACGTGCAAGCGATGGTTTTAAAATGTTCGATGCGTCAATCGCGCCTTCTGCTCCACCTGCACCAATTAATGTGTGTAGCTCGTCGATAAATAGAATGATATTCCCTGCTTGACGAATTTCATCCATGACCTTTTTCAGACGATCCTCAAACTCACCACGGTATTTTGTACCCGCGACAACCGTTCCCATATCGAGTGTCATAACACGCTTATCACGTAATGTTTCGGGCACTTCATTGTTCACGATTTGTTGTGCTAAGCCTTCTGCAATCGCTGTTTTACCCACACCAGGTTCCCCGATTAACACCGGGTTGTTCTTCGTACGACGAGATAATACTTCTACGACACGTGTAATTTCTTTTGAACGACCAATTACTGGGTCCAGTGCCCCTTCACGCGCAATCGCTGTTAAATCGCGCGCTAGACCGTCTAGCGTTGGTGTATTGGCTGCTTGGCTTTGCGCTTGATTACCTGAGGCATTTGTATCGTTATTGCCAAGTAATAATAATACTTGTTGACGTGCTTTGTTTAAACTTACGCCTGTATTCGCTAATACGCGTGCCGCTACCCCTTCTCCTTCACGAATTAAGGCTAATAAAATATGTTCTGTTCCGATATAAGAATGACCTAATTTACGTGATTCATCGACTGAAAGTTCAATGACTTTTTTCGCACGTGGTGTGTAATGCACAATCGGACCGACATTTTCTTTCCCTTTCCCAACGAGTTCCTCAATCCCTGATTCAATCATTTGAGGGCTAATATCAATCGCTTCTAATGCTTTGGCCGCGATGCCACCACCTTCACGGATAAGACCAAGTAAAATATGCTCTGTTCCAATCGACTCGTGTTTCCAACGAATCGCTTCTTCCTGCGCTAATTGTAAAACTTTTTGTGCACGCTGCGTAAAACGATTAAACATCATACAAATCCTCTCCCTTTCCATTTGTAGGCTCATTTCGACGATGTGTTACTAATTTTTCTTGCAGTAATTTCGAGCGGAAAATATCACGCTCGGTCGTTTGCAATGTTGTACCAGCATATTGCTGTATAAAACCAGGTTGAATGAGTAACATACATTCATTCAATTGATTAAGCGAAATATCTGAAATTAGTTGTAAGCCGACTGCTAAGCGGACATTGGATAAACAAGATGCCGCTTCCTCACTCGATAATATACGCGCATACATTAATGTACCGAGTGAACGATACAGTCGATCCTCCAATGCAATGGGCGCGCGAGCAAATAGTTGTTTTCTTGCCTCATGTTCTTTTTGAATAATTTGTTCCACTACACTTTGTAAATCATCTAAAATATCACGCTCTGATTTTCCAAGTGTAATTTGATTAGAAATCTGATAAATGTTACCTAGATTTTCACTACCTTCGCCATATATCCCCCGTACGACCATTCCTAACCTTGCCATTGTTTGAATTAAAACATTCATGCGTTTTGTCATCGTCAATGCCGGTAAGTGCATCATAACGGAGGCACGTAGACCCGTACCAACGTTTGTTGGACAGCTTGTGAGAAAACCTAGTTGCCCATCGTATGCATACATGAGCTGTCCTTCTAAGTATTGATCGAGCTCATTTGCCTTAGCATATGTTTCATGTAGTTGTAACCCCGCTGCTAAGCATTGTATACGAATATGGTCCTCTTCATTCACCATAACACTGATTGATTCATCTTCTGTTAAAAAAACAGACGCTGTTTTTTCACAATTAGCTAGGTGCGGACTAATTAAATGCTTCTCAACAAGTACTTGTCGTTGTAAGGCTGGCATTTCTTTCATCGGAAAATATGAAAATCCTCTCCCCTCATTACGAACAGAAAGAAGGGCTTGTAACACGGTGTCGTCTATCTGTTTTGCATCCTCTTCTGAAAAACTAGCGGGAAAACGTGTACCACTTAAATTTCGCGCAAGGCGTATTCTCGTACTAATTACGATATCTGCATGCTCATCCGCTGCTTCAATCCAAGGTGGTAACGTACGTTTTAAAAAATGCTCTATATTCATGATGTTTCCCCACCTCCAACATGTAGCTTCTGTTCGATTGCACGCACCTCGTCACGCAGCCTAGCTGCATCTTCAAAGCGCTCCTCTGCAATCGCTTGTTGCATTTGTTGGCGAATGAGTTCAATTTGTTTTTGATAGTTGATAAATTGATATTCTTCAGTTTGCTTTTTACCGATGTGCTTTACATCCGCTTGCAAACGTTTGAGAACTTGCGGTAGTTGATCACGAAATGTGTGGTAACACTGTGCACAACCAAATTTACCGATTTTCAAGAATTGCCTGTACGTAAAGCCACAGGATGGGCAGGTACCTTGTTGCTTCTTTTGTTGCGTTTCTTCCTGCACTTTGCTTTTCCATTTTGGTAAACTAAACCAATCGGACATGAGCTGATGAATCGATACGGGCTCCTCTTGTATTTCAACTTGAAACGGATGAAATTTCCCTGCACATATTTCACAATAATGGCGCTCCAATTTAGTACCATTTTTTATTTGTGTTATGGTCACAGTAGCATGTCGTTGCTTACAATGCTCACAAATCATGTTCTGTCACCCCTTTCAAATTTCAACGTTATTAACATTGCCTTTAAAATACGTGCGCGAATCTCATCTCGCATCGGTAACGGCATTTGTAAAGTGGTGCGATCCATCGCTGCAAGCATTAGCTTCGCCTCTCTTTTGGATATGACCTCTTCATCAATTAAACGATACACGATATGCTCTGCTGCAACTTGGGGTGCATTCGCATCAATTTGTCTTAGCATCTCATCGAATAATGCCTGCTTTGAATGCAATTCAACACGTAAAATACGAATATATCCGCCACCGCCGCGCTTACTTTCGACCAAATAACCGCGCTCTGCTGTAAATCTTGTATTAATAACGTAATTTATTTGCGACGGTACACATTGAAACTTATCTGCTAACTCACTACGTTTTACTTCAATATGTCCCTGTCCTTCTAATTCGATAATTTGCTTTAAATAACCTTCAATAATGTCTGAGATATTCCTCATGTTTATGCTCACCCCAGTTCATTTACTGACTTTGACTATCTTTGACTTTATTATAAAAATCATAAAATTGTTTTGCAAATAAAAAGTCTACCCTTTTTAGGACTCTTCACCAAAACGTGTACTTGACTGCACATTCCGTTACGGGCGGACGCTTTCCGCGGGCGAGGTCAAGCCTCCTCGTCGCTCATTCTTCGCTCCTGCAGGGTCTCGACTTTCTCGCTTTTCCCGCTGGAGTCACCGCCCTTCTCTCCATGTGCTTTTACAGTCCTTCTCTTTTTAATCAAGAACATATTATGGTATTGAAAGCTTTTAAGAAAATAAAAAAACGGCAAAATCTTTGTTATTAAAGACTTTGCCGTTTTACCTATAAATTATACCCAACGACCAACAATTGGATAATCCCAATCGGAATCGTTTAACGCTTTTACGATACCGATAATTGGCACGATGAGTAACATTAACCCGAAAACAATTAAAAACGGAATACCAATTAAGATAAAAGAGAAGATAATTGAAACCGTTGTTAATACCCACATCACACCTTGGAATAATAGCGCCTGAATAGATAAGCGCTTGATCTGATCGTCTGAACTAATTAAAAAGAAGAGAATCGGTACAAGCACCGGCGCAAAGAATGCACTAGCATGAATCAATACTTTCGACCACTTTTCTTCCATTCGATACAACCTCCCTTGTCGAACATTTCCTTATAGTACATATACGCATGAAGCGCAAATTAGTTTCAAAAATAAAACAACCATCTTATTATTTTAAGATGGCTATAAACATTTATTTATATGGCCCCACATCATCTGGGTTATCTCCGTCCTGCGGAAATAGCAAATATGAGATAATAGCTGTAAAGATGGTTGCGCTTAGCAATATTAAAAACTTGTCCCTCGATGCAACCTCTTCATAACGATTGAATAGCATAAATGTAGAAGCAACGGCGACGATTACTGTTATCGGTATAACAAATTTTAAACGCTTTTTATGAAATTTCATTGTAAACTTCCTTTACATTTTTTTTACTATCTATCATTTTAACTTGTTTAATTCTGAAGTACAAACACTTGCTTATTTCTATTATCTGTAACAAAATCTTCAGAAGAACTATAGAAATTTTATACATAATGCAGACAAAAAGTTCAATTTAATAGTAAAATTACATAATAAAGAGTGACTACATAGTCTTATGAATATATAGAGAATGGGGAATGGCGATGATTAACTTTTTTAACAAGTCGCGCGAAAAATTAAAAGCAACATTTTTCCAAGTGGAGAAATATGCCCAACAGGTAGAATTAAATCTTTCTGCTTATCCAGAACTAATGAAACAGTTACAATTACTGAATTTAACGAAAAAGGACTTAGCTATTTTAAAGCAACTACAACCTTATGCCCAAGATTTCATTCCTTTAATGGTCAATCATTTTTATAATGCCATTAGCCAAAGCGAAGCACTTCTGGCCATTATCAATCGATCATCACGTATCGACAAATTAAAAATAACGCTTCACAAACATTTAGCAGATATTTTTAATGGAAAAATTGATAGCGCATACATCGAAGAACGAAAAGGAATTGCACATGCCCATGTTCGTATTGGGCTAAAATCCAAATGGTACTTAGCATCATTTCAATCACTGATGACAACTTTCATCGAATTTATCGAAACATTAAACTTATCTACACAGGAAACAGCCCTAGCTATTAATGCATTTTCAAAAATTATTAACTTTGAACAGCAACTTGTCATTGAAGCCTATGAACATGAAGAGGAACGCATCCGTAAACAAGCAGAAGAAGTAAAATTACATTTAATTAATACCATTCAACGTACAGCACAGGAATTAAATATTATTAGTGTTGACACAACGTCTTCTCTTGAAGCAATCGCGGTGCAAACAGATGAAATTGCTGCCGCCACACATCAAGGCTTAGATTTCGTAGAAGAAACCGAAAGTAAATCAAATCTTGGCAAAAAGCATTTAGCTGCGCAAACAAACTTAATGGATACGATTTTAGAACGTGTCGATATATTAGAATCTTCAATGGATGAACTACGCATATCATCGCAAAAGATTTCAGATATTGTAGGGCTCGTAACAGGAATTGCCGATCAAACAAACTTGCTCGCATTAAATGCTTCCATTGAAGCAGCCCGCGCAGGTGAACAAGGGAAAGGATTTGCGGTCGTAGCAGATGAAGTGAGAAAGCTGGCGGAAGAAACAAAAACCGCCGTACAAAACGTATCGATACTGATTAAAGAAACGGAGAATAATATTGTGAGCATGGCCGATGCCGTGAACAGTGTAGACTCTCAAGTAAAAGTGAGTGTCGAAACACAGCATGAGTTAACAGAATCCTTCAGTGCAATCGCTGAAGCTGTATCAGGAATTCGTACACAATATATGAGTACGTCAGAAGATATTCAAACCATCTCTAACTATATTACCGAATTATCACAAGGGGCAAATCATGTTTCGTCATCCTCTGACCAATTAATTGCCGTCGTTAACGAACTTTCGGCAGAGTGAGCTGCTATACTAACTAGCTAAAATCGCCAAGAGGACACACAGGAAGCTTTATTTTCCGTGTGCCCTCTTCTATTAGCGGTGTTTCACTTCACGCTTCATTTTACGATGTTCGCGACGCATCGGACCTGTTTCGAAAAGTCTACGCTCGGTTTCTGTTTCTGGGTAAATTTCTAGCACTTCACGTGGTTTACCTTGCTCATCAATCGCCACCATTGTCACGAATGATTCCGTCGTCAAACGTTCTGCACCTGATTTTAAATCTCGGCAAATAACACGTACGTATACTTCCATTGATGACCGACCTGTACACGTTACAACAGACTCCAGCTCTAATACATCTCCTGCATAAGCAGACGACACGAAGTCTACTGAGTCAATGGATGCCGTGACGACCTCTCCTTTTGAATGCTTCATTGCAGCGAGAGCGGCAATTTCATCAATATATCGCAATACTTGTCCACCAAAAATAGATTGATGATGGTTGGTGTCGGATGGCATAATTAAACGTGTTTGATGTGTGCGTGAATAGCTCATTGGCACAGTGTTTCCCATAATTCTGCACTCCCTAAAAGATGATAATTTAACTGTAACACTTTAAAAACACCGAGTTCAAATACTTTTCCAAAATAACAAACCCCTGTGCTAAATTACGTTAAAAAGTTGTTTTAATTGTGATAAACTTCAAATTCGTCATTTCTTCTATAGCATATTTTACCCCTTCTTTACCGTATCCACTCATTTTTACACCACCATACGGCATATGGTCTACACGGAATGTCGGAATATCATTAATCATCACTGCACCAGCCTCTAACTCGTCTGCCGCATACATTGCATCTGTTAATACATTTGTATAAATCCCTGCATTTAAGCCTAGTTCCGATTCATTTACAAGTGCAATTGCTTCGGCCAATGTTTCATATGAAACAATGGAAACAATTGGGGCAAACGTTTCTTCACATACGATTTTCATTTGTGCTGTTACATTCGTCACGACGGTAGGTGATAACGTACGCTCCGTAAATTCCGCTCCTGTTGCGATAACGGCTCCTTGTATTTTTGCCTCTGCTATCCAAGCCTGCATGCGCCCTACCTCGTTTGGATGAATCATCGCACTAACATCGGTATTTGTGTCTAGCGGATCCCCTACACGTAGCTTTTTCGTTTCCATAACAAATTGGCGGACAAACTCATCGTAAATGGAAGCATGCACGTAAATACGCTGCAACGATATACATACTTGCCCTGCAAACCCAAAAGCCCCACTGACCGCACGTGAAACAATCTTCTCAATTGGTGCGGATGGCTCTACAATCACAGCTGCATTGGACCCTAGCTCTAGTGTAATTTTGCGTAAACCTACTTTTTCTTTCAGCTTCAATCCGACTGCTCCACTACCTGTAAACGTCACTTTTTTGACATGTGGATGTGCGACAAGCGTATCGCTCAACTCCCCACCTGAGCCTGTCACAATTTGCAAGCAGCCGTCTGGTAAACCTGCTTCTTTAAAAATTTCTGCCATGACGATCGCACTAAGAGGTGTTTGTGTTGCTGGTTTTAATACAACCGTATTCCCCACCGCAAAAGCAGGCCCTAATTTATGAGCAACTAAATTGAATGGAAAGTTAAACGGTGTAATCGCACTTACTACACCAAGAGGTATACGTTTTGTATAACCGATACGATCTGTAATGCCTGGTGCCGCATCCATCGGTACCGTTTCACCGGTCGATTGTTTAGCAGCCTCAGCTGAAAACTGATACGTTGCAATTGTCCGATCAAGCTCAGCTACCCCTGCTGAAATCGGTTTTGCTGCTTCCTTTGCCAAAATTTCGGCCAGCTCCTGTTTACGCTTGCGCATAATGTCCACAACTTTATATAACATTTCCGCCCGTTCATACGCAGTTGTTTTCTTAAATGTTTGAAACGCTTGATGTGCCCCCTCAATTGCACGCTCCACATCTTGACTATTTGCCTTAGCTACTTTTGCGAGCACTTCACCGGAATAAGGTGATGTTAATTCATATGTTCTTTGTGCTTGTTCCCATTGTCCATTAATCCATAATTTTGTCTCTTGCATAAAAGACACCTCCATTAAAAGTTCAAGTTGATATCCAGCAAATCGGTTAATCCGTCTATAAAATGAAACGAAAAATAAAGTAAACCATCACTAAAGTGAAGCAAATCTGCCCACCCTGTCATTTGAGTTGTATGAATGGCCTGCTGTACCTCTGCATAATCAAAAACGAGCTTTTGAATCGCAATAATTAATGCTAGCTCTTTTGCACCGTTTGTGACTCTAGAGACCCTAAGCTGTTGCTCCAGTTTTACAATTGCCTCTACTAGCTGTAAATCCGTAGCTGTTAAAGCCAGTAGCCCGATAAATGGATAATGTATTTTTTTCACTTGTACACCACGATGCTCAAATTCTATTTTTAATTGGGCTACATAATCGACAAGCTCTTGATGCTCATGTACATCAAAAAACGTTAAAATTTGTGTTAATGATTGCAGTGCATCACTTAGTTTAAACCCTCGTTCACGTAGACTCTTAAAATAATGATTCATTGTCTGCGCGTGTACTGATGCACTTTCATTATTATTTGCTGTTAGAAGAATGGCAAACGGAAAATCGCTTTTTCTTGTTAACATAGGATGGTATTTATTCATCTCGTCATACAGCTTCTTCGCGCGCATGCCATGTGCTACATCCTTTACAAAAAAGGCACTCACCATTCGGTATAAAGAGCGACTAAAACCACATTCTGCTAATAGGCTATCGTTCTTATTTAACTGTGCTAGATGCTCCTCTACATTCCCTTTCAGTACTAAATCTGTGGCTATTTTATATTGCAAACGACTATCACTACCCTTTGTACTAAAAATACTAAGCGTAGACTCATTACATGCCACTTGGTCTATCACCGCTTGATGCTCTAACCCGCTATAAGTACGACCTGCATACGTATATTGAGCAGCTAAAGAGGTCACAATCTGCAAGTCGGGGTGTCCACCTGTGTAGTTAAATACCTTGTCATAATTCGTTTCTAGTTTCTCAATAAAGTGTGTATACATGGACTACCACCCCTTTACTTTATTGTACGCCTTTTTAAGCTACTTTGTTTTGGAAAGTATACTTGATGAAATAAGGGGCTTAACCAAAACATGTGCTTTTATATCAATCTCCATTTTTAATCAAGAACATATTTTGATATTGAACCTGAAATAACGTTAACAAGTTCCTATAAAAATAAGTGTAGGCAAAGCCCATATAGACTTTACCTACACTCATTTATTCACGTGAAAGCTTTTCTAATTCTTCTTTTGTAAAAGCACGGGACCGCGTTAAAAAACGCTTCCCCTCTACGCCCTCTAGCGAAAACATTCCGCCCCTTCCATCTACCACATCAATAATGAGCTGTGTATGCTTCCAATAATTAAATTGGTTTTTATGCATATAAAACGGGCTTTCGCCAATTTCACCGAGCCGTACATCCTGATCTCCTAATAGCAAGTCCCCTTGCTCATAGCACATCGGTGCAGACCCGTCACAACACCCACCTGACTGATGAAACATAATGGGACCGTGACGTTGTTTCAATAATTCAATTAGTTCGAGTGCAGCATCCGTTGCAATCACGCGCTCCGTCATGCTCGCACCTCCCCTCGCTTAGAAGAAGCCTAATTTATTTGGATTGTAGCTCACGAGTAAATTTTTCGTTTGTTGATAGTGACTTAACATCATTTTATGGTTTTCACGACCAACACCTGACATCTTGTAACCACCAAATGCAGCATGTGCTGGATATTGGTGATAACAGTTTGTCCATACACGCCCCGCTTGAATACTACGACCGAAGCGATACGCTGTATTCATATCGCGTGTCCAAACACCTGCACCTAATCCGTACAATGTATCATTGGCAATTTCAAGTGCTTCTTCTGGTGTTTTGAATGTCGTTACCGATACGACTGGACCAAAGATTTCTTCTTGGAAAATGCGCATCTTATTATGTCCTTTGAAAATGGTCGGTTTAATATAATAACCATCTGATAATTCGCTACCCAGATTGTTTTTCTCACCGCCAATGAGACACTCTGCTCCTTCTTGCTTACCAATATCTAAATACGATAAAATTTTCTCCATTTGCTCGCTAGACGCTTGCGCACCCATCATCGTATTTGGATCAAGTGGGTTCCCTGTTTGAATGGCTTCCACACGTTGAAGTACGCGCTCCATAAATTTATCGTAAATCGATTCTTGAATCAGGGCGCGTGAAGGACATGTACATACTTCGCCTTGGTTTAACGCAAATAATACAAAGCCCTCTACCGCTTTATCTAAAAATTCATCATCATATGCCATGACATCTTCAAAGAAAATATTAGGTGATTTACCACCTAATTCAAGTGTTACAGGGATCAAGTTTTGAGACGCATATTGCATAATTAAACGTCCTGTCGTTGTTTCTCCTGTAAATGCTACTTTACCGATACGTGGACTTTGGGCTAATGGTTTACCTGCTTCTAAGCCGAAGCCATTGACAATATTTAATACACCAGGTGGCAATAAATCTTCAATTAGTTCCATTAATACCAGAATCGAAACAGGCGTTTGCTCAGCTGGCTTTAACACAACACAATTTCCTGCTGCAAGTGCTGGTGCAAGCTTCCAAACAGCCATTAGTAATGGGAAGTTCCAAGGAATAATTTGTCCAACTACACCAATTGGTTCATGGAAATGATACGCAACTGTATTGTCATCAATTTGGCTCAGTGTGCCTTCTTGTGCACGAACGGCACCTGCAAAATAACGGAAGTGATCAATTGCAAGCGGTAAATCCGCATTTAACGTTTCACGTACGGCTTTCCCGTTATCCCATGACTCTGCAACTGCTAGCGTTTCAAGATTTTGTTCAATACGATCAGCGATTTTCAGTAAAATATTGCTACGCTCTGTAGCGGATGTTTTGCCCCATGCCTCTTTTGCTTCGTGTGCTGCATCTAGCGCTAATTCAATATCTTCTGCTGTTGAACGTGCTGCTTGTGTGAACACTTTCCCTGTAACAGGCGTTACATTCTCGAAGTATTGTCCCTTTACAGGTGGCGTCCATTTACCACCAATATAATTGTCGTAACGCTCCTTGAAATTGACTAACGCCCCTTCTGTGTTTGGAAATGCATAAACCATTGAAAAATCGCCCCTTTGCTTAAATGTATTCGTTAAATACCTACTCATTGCTACCATCCCTATGTAACTATGAAAGGTATTTTCAATTACTATATTGTCAGAAAAGGGAAATAATTTCAATGTTTAAGTTTCAATTTTCTAAATTTACAGATAATATTATTGTGATATATTGTTAATGAACAGACAGAGTGCTGTTATACATAAAGGCAAGCCGATATTGTATACTGAAACTATTCTAAATGGGTAGGGGAAAAAATATGCGTATCAATAAATTCTTAGCAGAAACAGGCATCATCTCTCGCCGAGGTGCTGACAAATGGATTGAAGAAAATCGCGTCACAATTAACGGAGAACTAGCGACAGTCGGTAGCAAAGTAGAAGAAGGCGATCTCGTTTGTGTAGATGGCAAGCCCGTACAAAAAGAAGAGCAGCTTGTATATATCGTACTCAATAAACCAGTAGGCATTACGAGTACTACGGAAAAACACATCAAAGGAAATGTAGTGGACTTTGTCAATCATCCATTGCGTATTTTCCATATCGGACGTCTTGATAAGGATTCAGAAGGTTTGCTCCTCCTCACCAATGACGGCGATATTGTCAATGAAATTTTACGTGCAGAAAATCATCATGAAAAAGAATACGTGGTGCAAGTCGATCAACCGATTACAGCACAATTCTTAACACAAATGGCTGCCGGTGTAGAAATTTTAGATACGGTCACACTGCCATGTCGCGTCGAAAAAGTATCCAGTCATGTGTTCAAAATTATTTTAGAGCAAGGGTTAAACAGACAAATCCGCCGCATGTGTTCAGCGCTCGGGTATTCAGTAAAACGGCTACAACGTATTCGTATTATGAACATCCATTTAGGTAATCTAAAAGTAGGACAATGGCGTGATTTAACAGAGAAAGAGCGGACAGAGCTGTTTAAATTATTAAATTATAAGCAATAGCTGTCTAAGTTCAAGCTATCAGCAAGGGGGAAATGGGTGTTATGTTAACAATTCAACCGACAGAACTACTGACCGGTTTTCGCATTAGTGGTGACTACTGGGATATCGATGCGTTGCTACGCGCTATTTACGATGTCACCGGGGAAGAAAACCGCTATCTTGATTTTCAAGGGGCACGAAATCGCATTTTAGGTGTTTGTTTAGAGCTACGGCATGCCATAAAAGGGGAACACCATATTGAATTCATAGCCAATGGCATACATAAAGGATTAGAAAAAGAAAAGGCCATCCTTGCGCCTACTAAAAATATTTATTTTGCTGTAGACATTTTAATACCAGAGCTACTGTTTACAACGATTGCCTTAAATGATTTTATCCGCTTATATCAAGAACTGGTCGACCCAACGATATGGAATACTTCAATCGCAACGATTCGTCAATTTCAAGGTGTAGTCGCTACAGCACTTGAACAACTAATAACAGAAGAGCATTACCTTGTGTTTCTGCAAATGCTTCACGCAAAACAAACCTTCTACTTCCGTTACGCAACACAATATGTTGACCTCTTAAATGTAGAGTACTTAAAACTTTCTCGTCAAGAACGGGAGGAGCGAATAGCTGCGTACGCGCTTCGCCTCTTAATGGAAGATGAAGAATATACCGTATTAAAAGAACAGCTACTAGCGACAGCAAGTGTGACGAAACATGTCATTCATGAATTAAATCTTACACTCAAGTATCCTGAAACGATAGATTGGTAGTTCGCTAGAATGATTTATTTTCATATATCCAAAAATAACCGCGTTCATCGCTTCATGAACGCGGTTTCTTTTTTAACTAGTAATTAAAGCTGTTCATACGCCATTTTACGGATCACCGCTTCATGTTGTGGGTACTCCTGCAACAGTTCTTCCTGTGTAAATAGTTCAAAGTCCGCATAGTCAAAGCCTGGCGCTACCATGCATCCAACTAAACTAAACGTATTCGGTTCATCGACAGAGGAGCCAAAAATCGTATGCTTCGGCACAAGGATTTGGGGCTGTTCTCCTGCCTCAATATTTAATCCTAGCTTTTTTGCTTCATACGTACCATCTGGGTAAATCATATGCACGGTTAGCGAACTACCTGCATGGTAATACCATAGTTCATCTGATTGCAATCGATGCAAATGCGAAATATCGCTCGAACGTAGTAAAAAGTAGATGCTTGTATAACCTGGTCGCTCACCCGTTGCTGTTTTGACAAGCTCCTTGCCAGCAAAAGTAGAGATATAAAAGCCACCTTCCGCATGCTGCTGTAATCCTAATTTTTCAATGAAGTATTGTGCTGCTTTCATGTTTATCACTCCTCTCCTTTACCATAACAAAAAGACACATTCATAACAATTAGAGTGGATATACGTAGATTCACCCTCGTCTTTACAATGATGTTAAAATAAAATCACGGAAACCGAAAAACTCACCTAAAAGTAGCACGTAAACATGAGAGGAATGGGACAGAAAGAGAACCTAAAAGGAGAGATACACTTGACAGAGAAAGAATACTTAGAATTCAAAAGCCTCATTGCAATGGGCGATGAACTGAGTTTTTATTATAAAAATGATGAATATTGGATAAGCCATAACCCTGGTAAATCTTATTTATCAAGAACTAAAGATTCATATACCCAAGAATTTAATGGATATGAAGAGCTCTTTGAAAGAGCAACAATAGACGGCATAAAAATTGCTGAAATATATCCAAAATTAAAATGGTAACATAGATTTTTTAATGCTCAAAAACAAACGAAAAAGCACGAGCTACAATCAATATATTTTTTGAACATGCACAAATTTTGTTACACCGATTCATCAATTATACTCCTCTTTTATAAAAAAACTGCCCTACAAGTTCACTTGTAGGACAGCTTTATACATATTTATAAACCGCCAAGATAAGCCGCTTTGACTTCTTCACTTTCTTGCAATTCTTTTGCCGTACCGGCTAGCACAATGCGCCCTGTTTCTAGTACATAGGCACGGTTTGCAATGGATAATGCCATATTTGCATTTTGTTCCACAAGCAGTACGGTTACCCCTTCTTTATTAACCATTTCAATGATGTTAAAAATATTTTTTACCATTAACGGTGCAAGCCCCATGGATGGTTCGTCTAAAATAATCAGTTTCGGCTTAGACATTAGCGCACGGCCCATGGCAAGCATTTGCTGCTCACCACCAGAGAGCGTTCCTGAAAGCTGTTTACGACGTTCATGTAAGCGTGGGAACAGCTCATATACATGGTCCATATCTTTTTTTATGCCATCCTTGTCTGTACGTAAATACGCCCCTAGCTCTAGGTTTTCCTCAACCGTCATATTCGCAAATACACGGCGTCCTTCTGGTACATGCGAAATTCCTGCTTTTACAATAGACTGGGCTGCTTTGCCGTCAATGGCCGTGTCTAAATATTCAATAGAGCCTTTTTTCGGCTTTAATAAACCTGAAATGGTTTTTAACAGTGTACTTTTTCCTGCGCCATTAGCACCAATTAGCGTGACAATTTCACCCTCATTTACCTCAATGGAGATATCACGTAATGCTTGAATATTACCGTAAAACACATCGATATTATTAATTTTCAGCATTATTCCGTTACCTCCTCACCTAAATATGCCTCAATTACTTTTGGGTTTGAACGAATCTCATCTGGTGTGCCATCTGCAATTAATTGCCCGTGGTCCAGTACATAAATACGCTCACAAATCCCCATGACAAGATGCATATCGTGTTCGATTAATAAGATTGTTAAGTTAAATTCTTTTCGAATGAACGCAATTAACTCCATTAATTCATGTGTTTCTTGCGGGTTCATCCCTGCTGCTGGTTCGTCTAATAACAATAGTTTAGGACCTGCCGCTAATGCACGAGCAATTTCAAGGCGACGTTGCATCCCGTATGGCAAGTTTTTCGCTAATTCATCCTTGTACACATCGAGTCCAAAAATCTTTAAAAAGGCGAGTGATTCCACTTCCATCTTAGCCTCTCCTTTAAAGTGGGTTGGTAGACGGAAAAGGCTTGATAATAAAGTATGTTTGGCTAAACCATGATTGGCTACCTTTACATTATCTAAAACCGATAACTCTTTAAATAAGCGAATATTTTGGAATGTACGGCTAATGCCTTGACGTGTGACTTTATACGGATCTAAACCGGCAATGGATTTGCCATCAAAGGTAATCACGCCTTCTGTCGGTGCATATACACCTGTTAACATATTAAATGTCGTCGTTTTTCCTGCACCATTTGGCCCGATTAAACCAATCAGTTCTCCCTGGTTCATATACATATCCACTTTCTGAACAGCTTTTAATCCACCAAATGTAATCCCTAGATTATCAACTTTTAGAAGAGTTTCGCTCATGCTTTAGACCCTCCCTTTTTACCGAACTTGAATACATCCGTAATCTCTTTTGTACCAAGTAAACCTGTTGGACGGTACAGCATAACTAAGATTAATACAAGCGAATAAATAATCATACGTGTTTCAGGGAAGCCCTGTAAGTACGTTGTCACCGCTGTTAAGAAAATAGCAGCTAACACGGAGCCTGATAAACTACCTAAACCGCCTAATACAACAAAAATTAAAATATCAAATGATTTTAAGAAACCAAATGTCGTTGGCTGAATGATATAGAAATTATGTGCATAAATCGCGCCTGCAACCCCAGCAAAGAACGAACCAATCGCAAATGCGACAACTTTATAGTACGTCGTGTTAATTCCCATCGCATCCGCAGCAATTTCGTCCTCACGAATGGAAATACACGCACGACCATGTCGAGAATTCGTAAAGTTTGAAATGATTAAAATAGTAATGAAGACCGCAAAGAATGCATATGTCCAAGTGGATTGATGCGTTACTTGCATCCCAGCTGCCCCGCCTACATAGTCAATATTTAAAAATACGATTCGAATAATTTCTGCAAACCCAAGTGTCGCAATCGCCAAATAGTCCCCTTTTAAGCGAAGTGTTGGAACTCCAACGAGTAAACCTGCAATGGCCGCTACAAGGGCACCAAGTAAAATACCTGTCACAAACGGCATACCGAGCTTCATTGTACAAATCGCTGATACATAGGCACCAACTGCCATAAATCCAGCATGACCAATCGAGAATTGACCTGTAATGCCGATAATAATATGCAAACTCACTGCCAACATAATATTGATACACATCGTAATTAACATGTTTTGATGTGTATAGCTAATAGCTTCTGTGTTGATCAACACTTGTACGACTGCATAGACTACTAGCGCTAGAGCCATGTAGCCCCAGAAAATTTTTGACTTTTTCATACGCTGTCCACCTACACTTTCTCTCGAGTATTTTTACCAAAAATACCCGATGGTCGTATAATTAAAATCAGAATTAAAATAACGAATGCCGCTGCATCGCGCCATAAAGAATAGCCAAGTGCACTTACAATGGTCTCCACTACACCGAGTACAAGGCCACCAACCATCGCACCTGGGATAATACCAATCCCACCAAGCACGGCTGCTACGAATGCTTTTAAGCCTGGTAATACCCCCATTAATGGGTCAATCCGTGTGTAATAAATACCAAAAATAACGCCTGCTGCCCCTGCTAATGCTGAACCAATCGCAAATGTTGCTGAAATGGTATTATCTACGTTAATCCCCATTAAACGCGCTGCATCTGCATCATGAGATACGGCACGCATTGCCTTTCCAATTTTCGTTTGATGTACGATAAATTGTAGTAACATCATAAGTACGAACGAAATGACTAAAATTAAAATCGACTGCACACCAATTTGTGCCCCTAAAATTTCAATTGTTTTATTTTCTATTACTTTCGGATAAGCTTCCGGTGATGGACCCCGGAAGAAAATTACTGTGTACTCAATTAATAACGATACCCCAATGGCTGTAATTAAAGCGGCAATACGCGTTGCATTACGTAAACGTTTATACGCAACACGTTCAATAATTACCCCAATGACAGCACATAAAACCATCGCTAAAAGCAAGGCTGGAATAAAGTGCATATCCCAGCGTGCTATCGCATAAAAGCCAATAAATGCGCCTAACATGAAAACATCACCATGCGCAAAGTTAATCAGCTTAATAATCCCGTATACCATCGTATAACCAAGGGCGATTAGCGCGTAGATACTACCAAGTGAAATCCCATTCACGAGCTGTTGTATCCATTCCATATCGATTCACTCCTTTACTTTTTATGTGTCACTTCATTTTACTAGCGCAACAAAGTTATGCTTCTAAAAGTGGAAAAAGGAGCTATCCGAAAAAAATTTTTTCGGACGACTCCTTTGCGACGAGTAACCATCGGAACAATACTGACAAAGTAGCGTTCCATTCAGTAAGATATCGGGCCGCTTTCGTATAAAGCAGTCTCCTATCCCCTTAAATTTTTGACTTAAGGATTTACTTTTGATTTGAACTCTTGATTGCCGTCTACAAACTCTAAAACTGTTGCTGATTTAACTGGGTTGTGTTTTTCATCTACTGTGAACGTACCTGTAATTAAGCTTAAGTCTTTTGTTTCTGCCAACGCTTTTTGAATTGCTTCGCCTGTAATGTCATCTCCAGCACGTTCAATTGCATCTTTTAAGAAGTACACTGTGTCATATCCAAGTGCATGGAAGGCATTTGGCTGTTTGCTATATTCCGCTTCGAATGCTTTTACGAAGTCTTGAATTGTTTGATCTGGGTCACCAGAAGAATAATGGTTCGTAATAAATGTGTTATTTAGTGCATCTGCACCAGCAAGCTCCACTAATGTTGGCGAATCCCAACCGTCAGCACCCATTAACGGCACATCAATACCTAATTCACGTGCTTGCTTAACAATTAACCCAACTTCCTCATAGTAACCTGGGATAAATACGAAATCAGGATTTGCTGACTTAATACGTGTTAATGTTGATTTGAAGTCTACGTCATCCGTTACATACGCTTCTTCTGCTACAACTTTCCCACCATTTTTTTCAATTTGCTCTTTAAATGATGCGGCTAAGCCTTTTGCATAGTCAGATGTAGAGTCCATATAAATCGCTACATTTTTCGAACTAAGGTCATTTGATGCAAAGTTTGCTGCTACAATGCCTTGGAATGGATCGATAAAGCATGTACGGAATGCATAATCATTGATAGAACCATCTTCGTTTACCGTTACTGTTTCCGATGTACCAGAAGCTGTTACGACTGGTACTTTAAATTGATTAGCTGTTTGCACTGTCGCTACTGTATTACCTGATGTTGCGGGTGCAATCATCGCGACAACTTTCTCTTGCTCTGCTAAACGAATGGCTGCCGTTACCGCTTCTGCGTTTTCAGATTTATTATCTACAGCAATATACTCGATCTGTTTACCGTTAATACCGCCCGCTGCATTAATCTCGTTGATTGCTAATTTAGCACCATCATTAATAGATGAACCGTAAGATGCTACTGCACCTGAAAGCTCTAAGTTACCACCAATTTTAATTGTTTCTGATGAACCGCTATCTCCACCGCTTGAACTTGAACTTGAAGATGAACTATCATCCTTTGTCCCACATCCTGCTAGTACACCTGCAACTAGTGTTGAAGCTAAAAAGATTGAACCAAACTTCTTCATTTTTGACTGCTTCATAATTCAAAACTCCCCCCAAATAACCATTTTCAAATATTAGATATTTCTGATAATTATACACGAATACCTACTCCCGGACAATGAGTTATAATAATATTCTGAAATTATAGTAAATACCAATATCTCTATTAATTAACCTTTTGTATTTTAAAACATTCTTTCTATTTAGTCTAGTGTGATTTTTCAGTTTTTTCAAAAAGGAAGTATACTCCCCCCACTACTAATCAAAAATATACTGCAAAAACAATGCATCTTGACTATTCATTTTTCGATTAAGCCTGGAACTAAATGGAGGACTATAAGAAAAGCGCAAGCGCCCACTCTAGCCCCGACATGCGTTGGAGATAGGCCCACGAAGAGACTTTCGAAACGTCACGAGGGGCTGGGCGCTTGCGCTAGACACTCTTTCCATTTGAAACAGTTTATACTTTCTTATCTAATAAAAAAGACATAAACTCGAACAAAATGAATCGAGTTTATGTCTCTCTATCTACGAGAAAAGAGCGTCTCACTTTCATCGTAACTACAGTAATGAATCATTTTCACACATTAAATGTAAATACACAAATTCTTTCATTTGGATTTTTAAAACCTTGTAGCTGCACTTCTTTTAGTAAATCCAAATTCGTTTCAAACTGTAAATAGTACAAGTATTCTGGTGATGGATAATATAACAATATGTGAATTTCTCGAGGGTATTGTTCAAAAGAACGGTAAATATTCATGACGACTTTGCGGAAAATTTGTACCGAAAATGGGTTAAAGAAGAAAAATACATTATCCTGTCTCTGTACATCATATTGTTCAGCTAACATGTTTAAAAAGGTAATCGGCACAAGCTTCCTTCCTGCCTTTTGTAAATATCCATTTTTATTTTGCTGTGCTTCTTTAAAGAAAATACCGTCCATTTCAACTCCTGTCGTGGGAATTCGCAACTTGTGATAGAGAAAAATAGGTACCCTTCCTTTTCCCGATCCAAAATCAACAACAGTCGCATTTGGTGGTAATTCATATGCTGCGAATAGTTGTTCTAATGCTTCATACGGTGTTGGTTCATAACTATGATAGTGGATTAATTTCGGTACACCATATTGAAAACCGGTTGTTGAAATATTGAGCAACTGCTCATAATCTTTCTCTCGCATTCACGTATTCCTTTCTCTCTTAACATTAAACACTCATTTTTAATCGTATCTTTCACATAAAGTTGTCATTTTATCGGCTTCTCCACAATCCCGAAGTCCTCTTTCAATACCCAAATCACCTCTTCTACAGTTTTTAGTTCATGATGTAAATAGCGAGGCACGAATTATGAAGATACATAATTCGAAATATTCTTGGAACTATATTAGTTGTCACACGTATATAAGGTACTAAGGAAAAGGAGGTAATAAGATGTTAATTACAACAACCAATTCATTAGAAGGCAAAACAATTGACACATATCACGGCATTGTCAGTGGTGAAGCTATTATGGGGGCAAATATCGTCCGTGATATTTTTGCATCCGTAACAGATATCGTTGGTGGACGTAGCGCTGCTTACGAAGATAAATTAGCAGAAGGACGTAAAATCGCTCTTGATGAAATGACAGAACGTGCACGTGCAATGGGCGCAAATGCTGTTATTGGTGTTGACTTAGATTTTGAGACATTGCGCGAAGGCATGATGATGTGCATCGCGACAGGAACAGCTGTTACAGTAAAATAGCTAGAGAAAAGGCATGTTTGGAAAGCGTAGCTTTTCAAACATCTCTTCTGCTTATTCTCCATGATCCTTCCCTCAAAACTTTAGATGCCTCTGAACTACTGCTCGTGAATGATTTGGATAAACTTCTTCGTTGGCCGTGATAATGGCACGGTTTTCAAGTGGCAAATGCCGATGCTTCGCTTTGGAATCGGCTGCTGTAATTCAATTTCGTGCACGATTCCCCGTTCTAAATAATCTGTTGAAAACTCTTTCGTCACACAAGCGATGCCTAAGTTAATCTTCGCAAACTCTAACAATAAATCATGCGAGCCAAGCTCAAATTCAGGTAAAATGGAAAAACCGCACCCCTTTAAATACTCCTCAACATATTGTCTGGAATTTGCATTGTTCTCTAAAAAAATAAGGGGCATTTTCACTAAATAATCGAGACTCGTCGGTTGCTTCGTCATATTCATATACTTATCGCCACATACGAAAATGTCATGGATGTCTTTACATGGCGTCACTTCAAGCTGATCATCATAAATAGGTAAATTGCAAATCCCTACATCCGCTTCGCCAGCTTTAATATATGTCACAATTTGACTTGTCGTCCCATTTAATACTTTCAATTTAATACTCGGATATTTTTTATAAAATGTTTCAAGGTATGGGAGCAAGTAGTATCTGGAAATCGTATCGCCCACACCAATTCGTAGTTCTCCCGTTGTGAGGTTTTGTAATTCTAGTACCTTTTCCTCTCCTACCTCGAGCATGCCTAGTGCAGAGTTTACATAATCGTGTAACAATTTCCCTTCATTCGTAAGCGTAACTCCTTTAGGCGTACGGTAAAAAAGATGGGTACCTAGCTCCTTTTCTAATTGTGCCATCGCTTGACTGATAGCTGGTTGTGTCATATATAGTGATTTAGCCGCATGTGAAAAACTTTTACTTTTACAAACTGCATGAAAAATACGATATAAATCTAATTTACCTATCATATAAGTACTCCTTATAGGGCATATTAAAAATATTAATTTTACTTATACCATGTAAGCGAGGTATATTACAAATTGTGTTAACTAAATAAAATAATTTTTTACTATAGATTAGGAGAGATTCTCATGGAACGTGTAGTAGGTACAGTAGTTCGCGGTCTTCGTGGTCCTATCATTAATGAAGGGGACAATATCGAGCAAATCGTCGTAGACACAGTGTTAAATGCTGCAAAAGTAGAAGGCTATGAAATCCAAGATAAAGATATCATCACAATTACTGAGTCCATTGTGGCACGTGCACAAGGGAACTATGTAACAATTGACCATATCGCAACAGATGTGAAAGCAAAATTCGGTGAAGATACAATCGGTGTGATTTTCCCTATTCTTTCACGTAATCGTTTTGCAAACTGCTTACGTGGTATCGCTCGTGGCGCTAAAAAAATCGTACTTATGTTAAGTTACCCATCTGATGAAGTTGGTAACCACTTAGTAGATATCGATGAATTAGACGTAAAAGGCGTGAACCCATGGACAGATACATTAACTGAAAACGAGTTCCGTGAACATTTCGGTTATCAAAAACATACATTTACTGGTGTAGACTATATCGAGTACTACAAAGAGCTAATTACGAATGAAGGGGCAGAAGTAGAAGTCATCTTCTCTAATAACCCGAAAGTCATCGTAGATTATACAACATCTGTACTTGCTTGTGACATTCACTCACGCTTCCGTACAAAACGTTTAGTAACAGCAGCTGGTGCTACAACAGTTTACAGCTTAGATAATATTTTATCTTCATCGATTGATGGCTCTGGTTACAATGAACAATACGGTCTCCTTGGTTCAAACAAAGCAACGGAAGATTCTGTGAAATTATTCCCACATACTTGCCAACCGCTTGTTGATGGAATCGCAGAAAAATTAAAAGCAGTAACTGGCAAACAAGTAGAAGTTATGATTTATGGAGACGGTGCATTCAAAGATCCTGTAGGTAAGATTTGGGAGCTTGCTGACCCAGTTGTATCACCTGCATTCACAGCAGGTCTTGCCGGTACACCAAACGAAGTAAAATTAAAATATTTAGCTGATAATAATTTCTCACACTTACGTGGTGAAGAGTTAAAAGCGGCTATTTCTGAACACATTAAAAACAAAAACGAGGACCTTGTTGGTGCAATGGAAGCACAAGGTACAACACCTCGCCAATTAACAGATTTAATCGGTTCTTTATCTGACTTAACATCTGGTTCTGGTGACAAAGGTACACCAATGATTTATATCCAAGGTTACTTCGATAACTACACAAAATAAAGCAAAAGCAGGCAAAGTGGAATTCCCGCTTTGCCTGCTTTCTTGTTTCCGTATTATTATTTTTTAATAAACATTTGTGTCCAGTAGTGCCCATCTGCTACATAGCCTACACCAATCTGCGTATAGCTTGTGTTCATAATATTCGCACGGTGACCTGGACTATTCATCCAATCATTCACGACTTGCGCTGCGGATCTTTGGCCTTTCGCAATGTTTTCACCTGCTGATTTGTATGAAATACCAAATTGCTTCATCATATCAAATGGTGAACCGTATGTTGGACTTGTATGACTGAAGTAATTTTTATCATGCATATCTTGTGATTTGTATTTAGCGACACGTGATAATTCCCAATCGATTGATAGTGGCGCTAATCCCTCTTTCGCACGTTCCACGTTCACAAGGCGTACGACTTCTTCCTCTACACTCGCTTGTTGGTTTTCAGCAATAATAATTTGTTGACCTGGATAAATTAAATCTGGATTTGCTAGATTGCGATTTAATGAGATTAACTCTGAAAGACCTACTTGATTTTTAGCCGCGATTTTCCAAAGAGTATCGCCTTTTACTACTGTATATGTTGAAGTGGCCGCTGATGCGGACATCGGTAATACGATGGACATTGAGAGTGCAGCTGTCATGATGATTTTTTTTAACATGTTGTTCATCCTTTCTGCTTTCGTATGAACCTATCATAATTGCTTTTTTTAGATAGTTCATTACTGAAATTATGGAAGGATCTTTACGAGATTATTACATTTGTAATAATACCTGAGTAATTTACTCGTATAATAGCATTCACGTTGAAATATTTCTGTCACATCGCTGAAAATAGGAAAATATTACACACTTTTTAGTGACAAATCGTCTTCTTTTTTTGCTTTTCTCTATACATTACGCGATCTGCCTCTTCAAAAAGTTCCTCCATTTGTCCAAATGAATAAGGACTATAACTACTACCAATCGATATTTGAATAGAAAATTGCTCCGTTACATGATTAAATTGCTGGACTTTATATCGAATCTGTTCCATCACATCATCCACAATTTCACTTGTCACATGCGGCATCATAATCGAAAACTCATCGCCACCAATACGTGCTACAATGCCTTTACTCCCCACTGCTTCTCGGATAATATTCGCACTCTGTTGAATATAAGCATCACCCATTTTATGTCCTTGTTTATCATTGATACACTTCAAATTATCCAAATCACAAACAATCATCCCAATGGGCACACTTTCCTTATTATTATAAAGCGCCATTTGGGCATCAAAGCATGCTCTGTTTTTCGTTCCTGTTAAATGGTCATGCATCGCTTTATACTCCAGTTCTTGTTGTATCGCCACCTTACTGCCTACATTTCGGTAAACGCCGTGAATAGCAATCATCTCCCCGTTCTTATAGACTGGCGTTGCATACTCTTCAAACCAAATATACTGTCCTTCTGTATTTTGAAGACGCACTAATAACGGCTCATTATAATCCCATGCGCCGTTTAATTTCTGTGTCGCTACGTCTATATCATCGGGATGCAGAATATCATAATACTTCTGAGGGTTTTGCATATGTGCTTGCCACTCATGCTCACCTAACATTCGATTAATGGCTGAGCTTAAATAACGATATTGCATTTGAGGCTTTAAATCGCAATAATAGAAGATGTCTCTGGAATGTTCTACTGCCTGTACCACCGTTTGTAGCGAATCCAGTTGTTTTTTGAGCAAATAATATCTTCTATATAAATAACCTATTATAAATAAAGCAATAATAATAACATAAAGCATATTTACACTTCCTAGTAAGAAAATTGAATTGGTTCTCAGTTGTTAACTGTTGTAAATATTACTAGTCACTATTTTATCAGAATAAGTCGTAAGTTGCTTATAATTGTTCTTTTTTTATTTGTTTTTTATAGGAATATAGTAACAAAACGGAGGAACCGATGAATATATATATGAATAATGAAAATGTGATTGCGGGTACGACAATGAAAAACAGGGAAGTGCCAGAACAAAATAATATGGCATTGCATATTTGTGAAAATACCGCTGCCGTTATACACAATCGGGAGCAACTTGCAAAAGCAATTGGCTGTGAGGTACAAGACTTTGTTTGTGCCGAGCAAACACATAGTAAAAACTTCTATAAAGTAACAAGCAATGACCGGGGAAAAGGCGCCTTTACAATGGACAATGCGATTGCTAATACAGATGCTCTATATACGTATGAATCCGGTATACTACTAACATCTTTTTCTGCTGATTGTGTACCTGTACTCTTATACAACGAAAAAAGTGGTGTGATCGCTGCCATACACTCAGGTTGGCAAGGAACCGTCAAAGAAGTAACACCACAATTATTGTATCAGTTAATCGACATAGAACAAAATTCCGCCGAAGGATTTCAAGTGTATATCGGTACAGCGCTAAGCCAACAAAAATTTGAAGTAGATCGTGATGTATATGAAAAGTTTAAAGCGTTAGGTTATGCGGACGAATTTATATCCTATCATGCGAAAACAAATAAATATCATATCGACAATCAACAAACCGTCAAAAAACAATGCGAACTTGCGGGCATCCCTGCAAATCAAATTGCTATTGATGACACATGTACCTTTTTACATGAAAATGGCTTCTCTTATCGCCAAGATAAAAAATCTGGCCGCCATATGAGCTTTATTATGAAGAAATAACGTACGAGACACCGCTAAACATGGCGGTGTTTTCCTTTTTCTACACTGTATATTTTTTTCTGTGATAAAAATTTTGTTCAATGCCATATTAATAAAGAACAAAACAGAAAGGAGCATGCCCAATGGGAAGAGATGATAAAAAGGGACGAAGCCATCAAAAACAAACGCTTCCTCAAACACCTAAAAATCAAAAAATAGCGCCAAACAAAATTAGGGAAGAGTTTTCCCGGGAAATCGCTGAAATTGAACAAGCTGCTGAGCGAAACAAACAGCATAAATAAGGAGGCTCCATATGGACTATCAACGTGCAAAAAAAATTGTTGAGTCACCATCGGAATATGAAATAAGCTATAACGGCGTTTCCGTCTGGATTGATCAATTGCATGACGACCAAAAAACCGCCACTGTCCATTTAAGACGTTCACTAGAAGAACGCTCTGAAGTGGCTATCACTGAATTAAAAGAAGAATATTTAGTGCATTAAGAACAAAATTGTAAAAGTACCCGCTCATCCCCGATACGCGCTGGAGAATCGAAGCGTCGCGAGAGGATGGCGCTTTTCCAACATTTTTTATCCACTATAAAAATTTTCACCATTACCTAAGCAATCAAATAATCCCACTGGATTTAGTATCCGTGGGATTTTTACATTCATACATTTTTCTGCTTTAAAAGTGGCTTACTTTCACTCTTATTTTCTATCTCATGTTAATTCTACAAAATGTGTAGCACGGTTTCGCCCATTTTTCTTCGAAGCATACAGCGCTTGATCCGCATTTAAAATAATCGATGCTTCCGTGTCTTGATCTGTAAAAGTGGCAATGCCGATACTGACCGTTAATCCGCCCGTTTCTTCCCACTCTGCTTGCTCCACTACGTGATTCAACTTTTCAGCGATGTGCTTCGCTTCTATTGCATTTGTATTTGGCAAAATAATCGTAAATTCTTCTCCGCCAAAACGTGCTGCAACATCCTCGGAACGAACGTGATTACTCAAAATCTTAGCTAATTTCACCAATACAACATCACCAATTTGGTGACCGTATGTATCGTTTACTTTTTTGAAATAATCAATATCAAGAATGAATAGAGAGAAAGACTTTCCTCCCTTACGATACAAATCTATATGCTCCTCTAACTTCTCTTGGAAAAAGCGTCTATTCTTAATGCCTGTTAGCTTATCCGTATAGGAGATTTCAATCAATCCTGAATTAATCGCTATTAACTCCGCCTGTTTCTGCTCAATTTCTTTATAAATTTGTTCTAATTTAGCGAGCGCTTTATTCTTTTCTACATAGGCCTCTTCCATCTTTCGCTTTGTTGAGCGCAATTCTAATTCATAGTCAATCCGCTTCTTCATTTGCACTAAAATACAATCGATTAGCTCAATGCCATCGCGTTCATACTGTCTTGCATTCATTAAGTATGGGATGGAAGCATTGCTACTATTTCTGAAGCTAATAAATAATTCCTCTACATATCCATACAAATTAATATTTGGATAAAAATAAGAATGAAAGATTAATTTATTGCTAATCGGTAATAGCGACTCAAAGTGTTTCCCGACTAGCTCTTCTTCTACGTAACCCATCCAATGAAGAAACGTTTGATTTACCTCCGTTATAAAGCCTTCATGGTTCATTGAGATAAAACCACATGGTGCCTCTTTTAAACGTTCATCCATGTTTCCGTCTCCCTTTATACCATCTTCTACTTTGACACACCTACTAAATATTGTAGAATAATTTCACTTGTTTCCTCTGGTTGACTAATATGTGGATAATGCCCCTTTGTATGCATTAAATAAAATGTACTATTTTTTAAGTGCTGATGTAGATATTCACCTACTTCAATCGGTACGATACTATCATTCGAACATTGGATAATGAGTGTCGGGACCGTCACTTGTGACAAGCTTGCACGCTGATCTGAAAAGAATGTTACCTCTGCAAATTGTCGCGCGATATAAGGATGTCCTGAAGCGAAGCTAGTTTCTATCTCCTGTGTTAATACTGGGTGCTCCGTATCCATTACAATTGGCGCCATATAGCTTGCCCAACCTGTAAAATTCATCTCCATCATATCGAGTAATTCTAAAATATCACTCTTCTCAAAGCCACCAAAATAACCGTCTGTATCATTTACATAGCAAGGAGATGGTCCAATCATAATAAGTTGATTAAACGCTTCTGGTCGTGTAATAGAAGTTTTCATACCAATCATGGCACTAATGGAATGACCAATAAAAATGATATTTTCAAGCTCCAGTTCATCAA
Source organism: Lysinibacillus sp. LZ02 (assembly GCF_050613145.1). Classification (GTDB taxonomy): domain Bacteria; phylum Bacillota; class Bacilli; order Bacillales_A; family Planococcaceae; genus Lysinibacillus_B. The sequence continues at coordinate 4,139,488 of NZ_CP192507.1, forward strand.
TTATATCGAGCACATCTTGTACATAGCCTTGAAGGGTACTATATTTTTCCGAACAATAGGCATTGACATCTGAATTGCCTGAGCCGACATAATCAAATACAATCATTCGATAGTTTTCTTCAAATTTTGGAGCGATAAATCGCCACATACTTTGATCACAACCAAAGCCATGTGCAAATACAATTGTTTGCTCCCCCTGTCCTATTATTTTCACATTATTTCGCTTCATTACTTCGTTCATATCAATGGCCCCTTTTTGTATTTGTACTACTGCCTATTCTGAAGGGGTCCCCTTTAAATATCAAGGAGAATAAGTATTTTTAGTATATATTTGGTTTAATACGAAAAGTTATAATTAGACCATTTATCACCATTATAAAAGTTCATAAAATACAGGACTTTCTCATATACTATGAAAGTTTTAATAACAGAGGAGGCACAACATGGATGTATATGTGAGACCAGGGGATTCCCTTTGGCATTACACCCAATTATTTCGAATTCCTCTACAACTCATGATTGATTCCAACCGAAACATTAACCCTCAATCACTGTCAGTAGGTCAACGTATTCAAATTCCTGGATATGTCGCCCAAAGCTATCAAATACGGCAAGGAGACAACTTATGGTCTATTGCGATGAGCCGAAATCTTCCTCTTGATACCCTTTTCCTTGTAAACCCTACGATTAATCCAAACCAACTACAAATTGGGCAAACAGTCAAAGTGCCACTTCGCATTACATGGCGACTTGCCAATGGAAAGCAAAATTATACTTATGAAACAATGATGAATGATATAAAACGGCTACAATCTGTTTACCCATTTTTACAGGTCGATTCAATTGGAAATTCTGTGTTAGGTCGAGAGTTACCTGAAGTTTTAATCGGCACTGGGAATAAACGCGTTCATTATAACGGCTCATTTCATGCAAACGAATGGATTACAACACCCACTATCATGACTTTTCTAAATGATTATGTACTTTCCCTGACGAATCAAATGACCCTGCGCGGTATCATTACTTCTTCTTTATATGAGCAAACGACCTTATCCATTGTTCCGATGGTCAATCCAGATGGCGTCAACCTCGTTCTGAATGGACCACCCGAAGAAGAGCCTTACCGAAGTAATGTCATCGGCTGGAACAATAATAGCCTAGACTTTTCAGGGTGGAAAGCTAATATGAACGGCGTCGATTTAAATGACCAGTTTCCTGCAGAATGGGAAAAAGAGCGAGACCGCAATCCGAAAACACCAGGTCCTCGCGATTATGGCGGAGAAAGTCCTTTGTCCCAGCCGGAATCCATTGCGATGGCTGACTTAACAAAAAAGCGAGACTTTGCAAGAGTACTCGCTTTCCATACACAAGGCGAAGTCATTTATTGGGGATTCCAAAACCTCCAACCACCAGAAAATGAAGTGCTAGCAAATGCGTTTGGCAGAGTAAGCGGCTATACGCCTATTAAGACAGTTGATAGCTATGCGGGGTACAAAGATTGGTTTATCCAAGACTGGCGAAGATCTGGGTTTACGATCGAGCTTGGGAAAGGAACAAACCCGCTACCACTCTCACAATTTGATGAAATTTATGAAGAAGCATTAGGGATTTGTCTAGCAGCATTATATTTATAAAGTTACACTTATCAAGGGCATGTGGAGTATCCCTCCATCTACACCTTTCCATTTTTTAACTATGGATATGGGAATCTTATACCTATAGCTTCGCTTTCAGTACAGATAAATTGATGCAACCAACGCCGGTGCAATATTACTTATCAAGAAATGAAGGGTGTCCATTCTGGACACCCTTCATCATTTTTCTAATTTATTACTCGATCGATGCTAAATAATTAATATACATTCACATGACGGACATTCTCATTAACTGTATATAAATCTGTTATATCTGTAGTCCGTTCTGAGATGACACGTAACCAATCCGCTTTTTCGGATGAAGTATTTGAAAGAGTAATCGGCATGTGATCTAAACGTTTAATCGTCCAATCCAGCTTATACTGATAGGCACGATTGTCCTGAGCGCCTGTTGTAACAAGCGGTGCTGTCCGAACGCTCACATTCGCCGTCGATGTAAAGCCAAGTCGATATTTCTTGTAATCCTTACCGCCAAGTGCTTGATCCGCACGGTACATATGACCTGCTATTTTAGATCCCCAATATGGATCTGATGCATAACGAACATTCATGCCAACCATCTTATTACCAAGTGCAACTCCATTGTAACGCCAGTCACTCATATTAAGTGGGTCTAAATAGTACTGATTTAAATTTTCCACTAATGCCTGAACATTTTTTTCAATCGATGTGAAATATTTTGATGACGTTTTATCCACGTTCATTGAGCAAGCACTATTCGTATCCGTTACTTTTAAGCCAAACAGATTATTATAGTTTTGCGCATGACAGCTCATACCATAATTGCTCTCATGTATAGCGGTTGACAGAATAAGCAACGCATTAATACGATACTGCTGTTCCATCTCCTTCAACAAAGCACCCATGTTTTGCAATGGACTTTTCGTTGTCGCATTAGCATAAAGCTTATTCCCTGACTGTTCCCTAACTTGTAGTTCTTTAGCAATAAAAGCATTCAATTGCTCTGCGCTATAGCTTGTCGGGACACGTGGTGATATATATTGAAAATAAGCATAGCTTTCACCAACCACTTGTCCATTCGCATCCACAAAAGTAGCGCCGTCTGTACTGTAATAATCTACATTACGCTGTAAAAATGCAGGCTTATCTCCTATTAAGTAACTGCTATCATACGTACCAGTATGATGGTGATAAATACGATGCCATAAGCCTTTATCATCTGCACTATAATAAGACTGTCCTTTTGCCGCAGCTGTAGGAATGAGCGTGACATCTTCATGCTTCACATACATATCTTGACCAGCTACATGAACTTTCACATAATCTGCGGTAGCATCAACATACTGCAGCTCCGTATCCGCAGCAACACCTGCGTATTGAAAACCCGCTGTAAATGTAGCTTGCTTATAAATCAGCGTTACTTTCTTAGGACTTGTAGCCACAAATCCAGCTGGCATTTTGACGTATTTATTATTGTAAACAATGGCTTGCTGTTTTTGTAAGTGACCATTTGCTTCTTCAAAAGATGCATAAGTGGCAATCGGTGAATACGTCCCATCTGCTTGAATATCAACCACTGCATAGCCTTCAACAATTGTAAACGGTTTGATAACAGCTTTGTTTAACCGTTTATTGGACTTTTGGCTTTTCACTGAATCCGTAATATGTAACGTATAACTTTGGCCAGGTTCATAGCCCTGTGCGGGTGCTTGTACAAGTACAACATTTCCTTTCACGGAAAGAGACGTATCTTGTTTTATATTATTTTTATCTAGCACATAAATAGAATCCTTTGAAATACTAGATTCTAGCACCGGATCATTAAATGTAATCGTCCATGTTTTATCACTCGCCACCTTCGTATTTACATGGCTAAAATCCGCGGCATGAGCAATCGTGAGTGGTGCGAAGATAAACAATAACATCCCTATCACTACTTGTAGCGATCGTTTGAAACATATTTGCAAACTATTCATCTTAGTAACCCCATTTCCAAATAGATTCTCTTATCTTTCTATGACTGTATAATAGGTTACCATGCCTTCGTTGTTGATACAAATAATGTAAAATATTTTAATTTATAGGTCTCTTCCCTCGTCTGATTAATTTGACGTTGCTGCTTTTTGTAATGCGTAAAGTATGTATTTTTCGCAATCGTAAAAAACCAGGCCCGAATATCCTTTTTCCCATCAAATTGATGAATGGACTTCAATGCTTTAAAAAACGTTTCTTGCGTTATTTCTTCCGCAATATTTTCATCTACCGACAATGATTTCATATATAAATACACATCATGAAAATACGCTTGATAGATTTCCTCAAAGTCCATATCTTTTCCCCCTTCACTTATATAACTATTGAAATTGTATTCCGTTACAAAAAATTTCAAGATGCTGAAACAGCATTGATGAATAAAGTAAATAATATATAAGAAAATACGTTTGTTAAAATTGTAAATATTTGTATAACATATTGATGTTTTTACTGAATTTGTTACAATACCTATGATTATAGTTATAAAACAAAGTAAATATAATCCAAACTAAGTATCCAGAACTATATGGTCAAACCCCAATAAAATAAAAAGGCTCTGACGCATACAATAAAAAAATTGTTGCACTTGTAGTAAAGGGTTGTAGCTATTTTGAACAACTACCAAATATAAACTATTAGAAATTGGAGTGTGCGAATTGAAGCAACAATTTAATTTCAAAAGTATAAAAACGAAAATATTACTTGGGTTTTCATTCATTATTTTAATTATCATTTTATTTGGAGCTTACAATTATTCGGCAGTCAAAAAGAATAATGAGACAGCTAAAAATGTTGTAGAGAAAGAGCTGCCACTATTAATTGCTAATGAGCAAATAGCCAGAACAATGGCCAATCGAATAGCAACAGCCCGTGGTTATGTGTTATATGGTGGCGACTATAAAGAGCGATTTAACGAGTATACAGAAGAAGGTAAGCATAATGAAGCAATTGTTAGAGAGATCGGGGCTTCTGAGGAATTTAACAATCTGATTAAACAGACCGTTGAGTGGCGAAAATTTGTAGCAAAAGAAGTATTCAAAGAGTATGACAAAGGAAATAAAGAGTTAGCCCGACAAAACCTAGCAGAAAAAGATTCGGATGTACGTAAAATAATGACTAGATATGAAGAACTAGCAAGTAAAAGTCGAAATTCAATTATTGAGGCAGAGAACCAAATTGTAGCAAATGGACAAAAAACATTACTTATAGCCACCATAGTAATTATTTTAGTGATATTGGTTAGTTTAGCTGCCGCACTGATTACTTCTACTATCATTGCAACGCCAATTATAAAAGTTATGGGGCGCATGAAGTTAATGGCGAGTGGGGATATCAGCAAAGAACCATTAGAAATAAAATCACAGGATGAGGTAGGTCAGCTTGTGATTGCAACAAACGAAATGAGTAGTAATATTCGTGCATTACTAAGTGAAATAAACGTCGTCTCTGAATCCATCACAAGTCAAAGTGAAGAGTTAGCCCAATCAGCCAATGAAGTGAACGCTGGTTCTCAACAAATTGCGACTACTATGCACGAGTTGGCCACGGGTACAGAAGCAGAAGCCAAAAATGCAAGCGAACTAGCCTCCATTATGGGATCATTTTCAACTACCGTTCAAGATGCTCATACAAATGGGGAGCAAATTCAAAAAGCCGCGATTGAAGTGTTACAAATGACGAATGAAGGTAGCCGTTTAATGGACTCCTCTAACAAGCAGATGGTTAAGATCGATGAAATTGTACATAATGCAGTTCAAAAAGTGCAAGGGTTAGATAGCAAGTCTCAAGAAATATCAAAATTGGTTTCTGTTATTCAGGACATTGCTGACCAAACGAATCTCCTCGCATTAAATGCAGCAATTGAAGCTGCCAGAGCTGGCGAACATGGTCGCGGGTTTGCCATCGTTGCAGATGAAGTTAGAAAGCTTGCTGAACAAGTTTCTACATCTGTTGTAGACATTACTGACATTATCGCCGGCATACAGAATGAATCCAGTGTAGTAACAGAATCCTTACAAAATGGATATACGGAAGTTCAACAAGGAACAAGTCAAATTAAAACGACTCAAGAAACTTTTACTAGAATAAGCGGATCTGTAAAAGACATGACGAACAGTATCAAAGTAATAGCAGAAAACTTAGCTAGTATGGCATCAGACAGTAAAATCATGAATGGTTCTATCTCAGAAATTGCAGCTATTTCTGAAGAGTCCGCTGCAGGAGTCGAACAAACTTCTGCCTCGTCTCAACAAATAAACAGCTCCATGGAGGAAGTAGCCAATAATTCCGACGAACTTGCGAAATTAGCTGAAAAACTAAATGGATTAGTCCATCAATTTAAGCTTTAAATGCCTACTAAAATAGACATAAAACAGATATGTACAAAATTTTGTTATGATTAACACCGAAAAACAAGTGAACTGCCCCACCGTTGTTAGATACATCTATCAATTGGGGGCAGTTTCTTATTGCTAAATATACTTGATAACAATAATTAGTTGCTGTTTATATGTTTACAAACTTGGGATTATAGCTTTCTTGCCGCCATAATGTAGTTCAATTCTTAAGCATTAAAATGGATGTCTTATGTATTCCGTTCACTTATATAAAAAACCGCACTTACTTATGATACGTTTCACCGTAACTAATGTAAGTGCGTTTTTTGTGGGTATCTGATTTTCTAAACTCTCCAACCACATTCCTTTGCAACTCTTTTAATTTGCTGTATAAATCAGCTAAAACCTCATCCAAACATATACATTTTTCAAAAAAATAACTATTTATCAAATTAATTTCTATCATAAAAAACTAATGTATCATATTCCCTAGTTTTTATTTTTGTTATATACTATACGCTAGAATAATAAAGGAGTTTACAAATTTGGTAAAGAATTTCAATTTTATATTACAAGTTTTTTTCTTTTGCCATCAAAGACCTGACCGTTCATTTCATTACAAGGGGAAGAAATTCCCTCTATGTGCAAGGTGTACAGGTATGGCAGTAGGGTATCTTTTATCCATAATCTTAGTCATACTTTTAGGCATATTTGATTTATGGATTATAGCCTTATTAATTTTACCGATGGCTATTGATGGTACAGGACAATTATTTGGTAAATGGACAAGTAATAATATTAGACGGTTCCTCACTGGATTACCCGGTGGGATTGGCATTATTTATATTTTCTACACTATCGGTTACTATTTTTTTGTATTCGGTCAATATGTTGGAAAAAAATATATGATATAAAATATTGGAGGTATTATTATGTTTTGTAAAAATTGTGGCGAACAAATTTCTGAACACGCAGAAATTTGTATCCACTGTGGTGTCCGCGTAAAAAATGCAGTTGGTGAAGACAAACCAAACTGGGGCGTTAACCTTATTACACTTTGCTGTGTGCCACTTGTTGGATTAATTATGTTCTTTGTTTGGAAAAATGAAAAACCAGTTGCGGCTAAATCAGCTTTAACATTCTTCCTAATTAACATCGGAATTATTGTATTATTCTATGCTCTAATCTTCATTATTGGATTATCAGGTTACTAGAACGGAGGATTATAAATGCATTGTACTAATTGCAGTGAACACATTTCTGATTTAGCAGAAATTTGCCCTAAATGTGGCGTACGTCCATATGTTACCAAAAACTTCTGTCACTCATGTGGCTCTAGTGTCAATAGTAACCAAGCAATGTGTATTAGCTGTGGTACTCAGCTAAAAGAAATTAAAAAAACACAAACGGTAGATTCAACTAACCCTGCTATTATGGGACTTCTAAGCTTTTTACTAGTTGGATTAGGCCAAATGCTAATGGGACAAGTTTCAAAAGGCATTGTTATGTTAATCGTTTCTATCGTACTAGCATTTTTAACATTTGGATTATCTTCTTTAATTACAACGCCTATTAGCATTATCGATGCAGTACTAATTGCTAAGAAAAAACAGCAAGGTACGCAAGTTGGCGAATGGGAATTTTTCTAAAATATAGGGGGGTTAATATGTATTGTCCAAATTGTGGTTCTAGTATTAACGAGAATGCCGAAATCTGTGTACATTGTGGTGTTAACGTATTAAAATTTAGCAACCAAACAACTGCTGCCCAAAATGATACATCAAACATTTGGGTTAATTTACTCAGCTTATGCTGTTTCCCTCTACTTGGCATTATTATGTTCTTTGTATGGAGAGATAAGCAACCAAAAGCAGCAAAGTCCGCTTTAATATTCGGGTTGATTGGTCTAGCTATTTCAGTTGTTATCGGGATTATTTCGTTTGTACTAGGTATTGCAGCAGAAATGATGAATGATAGCTATTATTACTATTAAATGGGCTCTGTTTCACTTTATTTTTGTTTTAGACTCCAGTGTACCGTTATCGTAAAGTAAAAAAACAATAAGATCCGCTCACAGCGCCATTAAATAATTAAGAAGGGTAGACATTTAGAAAAGTCTCCCTTCTTTTTATCGTCCTTCTATAAAGAAAAACAACAAGCGTATACATAAAGTATATACGTGCCTGTCGCTTTCTATCACTTCAATAATTCACTTATTTATGTTCAATTAAGATTTAATAAGATTACCATCTTTATCAGTGAATTTACCAACAATAATCATAATGAGGTCAATTAACGTCCAAATACCAAATCCACCTAATGTGATAAACATTAAAATACCTGTACCGATTTTACCAACATAAAAGCGATGAATACCTAGACTACCTAAAAAGAAACAAAGTAATAATGTTACTACGAAATTTTTTTCTGACATGTAAGTACCTCCAATAAATTCATAAAAAACATACATAAATAACCAATAAAGAGATTATATTACTAAATAGTTTGTTTTTCAACAGCATTTTATCTATTATTTTATTCCATCCCACTAATTTTTCGCTTACTTCATCGACACATCCTCAACTATATAAATCATATTAAAAATTCCGACATATGTAGTGTCCATTCGTTTTTATGATGTTGCGAAAAAACAGATGAATGACTAGGCTACATTTCTAAAAAGAAAACGCATATTTTCATTTTGCGTCCGCGAACTATTCCCCTTCAATTAAAAATAACGGCAAGATTTTTTACTGCTAGTGATGTCAAATAGCGAAATCGAGATACAACTTAATTTAAAATAAGTGTCAAATTGGGTCTATTTACCTAAATGGCACTTATCCTCAAATAAGTTGTATATCAAAAATGCCCAATCGAAATTTTGGTCGTTCTTTAAAAGTGAGCGTATTATTTTCTTATGAAAAAATCGCACATTATCATTTTTTTATGGGTGACTCCATCATAAAGACACGTATTCATCACTTTGGATAACAATGTATTTTTTATAAAAAATTAATTATTTTCGTTTTTTATCTAAAAAGACACTTTTTCCGCCCTCCATGCAACCCTCTTTTTTAGTAAATTTCCCTCTTTTCTATCACAGCAGCTACTCAAAGAGCGTATTATTTCAATGAAAATATTCATTTTTTTCACTAAAACGAAAGCAAATTAGACGGTTCGCTCGCAAGGGGTACAAGATTTTCGGAGCCAATCGGTATGTCGGGGGATGAAAATGGACTTATATAGTCGCTTAATGACTAACATCCTTTTACTAATAGTACTTACTTGTGATACGTTTCGCCTTAAGTGGTGTAAGTGCGGTTTACTACTTCTTAAATATATCGATTTCCATTGCTCATTAATTCTAACAATCTCATAATATATTAAGTGCAATTACTCCCTATTATAGTCATTAATAATCGAAATGGTTTTATTTACAACTTCACTGCCGAGTGATGCATATAATTTCTTATCGCCAATAATATAGAATTCTTCTTTAGCTCGAGTAGCAGCAACATTCATTATATTTGGTTCCGAAACAGCCCAACTCGCTGCTCCTTTACTACTTGAGTCTGCTCCAAGAACAAAATAAACAATTTTCGCTTCTTTTCCTTGAAAAGTATGAACAGTTCCAACATTTGTTGTTTTACCGTCTTGTCGTTTAGTAAAGTTAATTTCATCTAAAATTTGCGCAATTTTATAAGCCACATTTCTAAACGGAGATATAACATATATTTCACTCGCTAAATCTAGATCTTCTTGTAACCGTTTAGAAATTAGACTTTTCAATATGTACGCCTGTTCTTTAACAAATTTATCATTTGCTTTACCAATAGAATCTATCCATTCCGATATTCCTTGTGCTTTAGTTTCTTCTTTCCCTTGAACCATTAAACCACCATAAGATATTTCATTTGAAATTGTGAACATCGGATAGTTCGAACGTCTGTGTACCCAAAGTGGTATACCAATCCATTCATCTTCATTTTTTTGGAACCCATACTGACTGGCAGCATCTACAATTGTTTGAGTAGACGCATCGGAAGAGACAAATTTTTCATCTACTTTATAATGTCCTCCAATTAAGGTTAGAACATTTGGATCTAAGGTTAATACAGGTCTTATTTGTGAGGGATCCCCAACAACCATAACTTTTTTACTTCTAAAAATTGCCCCAACACTAGCTTGTGGTAGTGCTTGACCTGCCTCGTCTATGAATAGATTGCCTATTGAATTTTCTTTAAGGTTTTTAAACATTCGACCAAAACTAGCAAAAGTAGTGCTGATAACAGGAATAGTGAAATTCAGCCATTGCCATGATTCTGATATAAGCTGATGTCCATTCTCTTTCGCAATATATTCAGTCTGTTTTTTCCAAATAATCCTTGCCGCTTTCAAACTTTTTCTGTTTTCATAGAGGAATTGCTTTCTAACTTTTAAAGCTGAAATAAATAATTTTGATTGTAATATGCGGAACTGTTTCGTAAACCATGGATTAGACTTTTGAAGTTCATCATATGATAATGAAAAATCTAATTCCTTTATGCCACTTTGACTCTTGAGATTTTCTAATGATTCAATTTCTTGTTCTAATTTACTCAAATTATTTTGTTGTGTAGTCATCCATCGCTTGAAGACAGCTTCTGTGTCCTGAATTTGTTTTTGAATATTTCTGCTTTTTCCAGCATTTTGCTTTACTCTATTTTCAAGTTGCATGCGATCATTCGACAACTTGATTTTTTGTTGAGCAAGTTGATTTAAATAGTCATTCGCACTATTAAGAGCCTTGAAATACTGCTCAACTTTTGATTTATTAAATATTTTCTGAAACCATAAAAAACTTGGCCTTTGTGAAGTAACTACATTAAAATTCCTTTCAGCTTGAACTTGTAAATTAGGTAAATTTTCAAGTTCCGTAGAAGTTTTCATTAAATCTTTTTGCAGATTTAAGCTTTCTTGCCTCAGTCTTTCAATTTCAACTTTCGCTTCTTTTTCCTGTAAAATCAAATCTGTTCGTTTTTTCTTTTCTTGTTGTTGAAAAGTAATGTTTGTCTCTTCGTATTTAACTTGCAATTTTCGAAGATAATACATTTTTTCACTATATTCTTGCATTTTTTCTCTTTCAATTTTTAACTTATCATAGAGACGTGAGAATTCTTGATATACACTTGTATCCTCTTGATAATCTTCTAAATTTTTATCAATTGCTTCAATATTTAAAAGTAATTTGTTAATGTTTGTAGATGCTCCGCCTTCTAACGAAAATGTACCCCAATTTTCTTCATTTAAAGGCTCACTTATAATGTTATGATTTTTCCCAAAACCTTCGCTGGTTAATTTAGAATTAGAAATATCTTTGAAATAATTCGCTTGGACTAGTTGATTTTGAAAATCTTCAGCAATCCCTTCTTTCTTTGGTAACTCCTTAACAATATTTTGGACTGCTCCATTATTTGAACTTGCAACAATTATATTTTTATCTGAAATAGATTGCGGTAAAACACCAAGTTTTGCATTTTCCCACCAAACTAAACTACCTTGAATCCTTTTATTAGTTAGCTGTGAAATCACTGCTGCCTGTTGTACTACTAAATCAGCAAAAATATCTTTCAATAGCGTTGTTTTTCCTGTTCCAGGTGGACCATTAACACTACGAATATCATTTTCACTATTTAACGCTAAATTGACTGCTGCCTGTTGCATAAATGAAAGTGCATGATCAGGATTACTTGGAAAACGTCCTAACGGATAAAATTTAGGTTGTAAGGCTATCGTCTCAAAAATATGTGAATTAAAATTAATTGACTCTTTATTACTATCTAGATTTTTTCTATCTCCAGAAAAACCATTGAAATATCTTTCTAAATTTTTATTTGTAATCGTCTTTGCTTTATTCAAATCTTCTATAAAGAACGAATGCAAATCTACATCTTCATTATCCAAATTTCGTAAAAATTTATAGCGGAAGTTTTCTTTGGAAACATTATAATTTCGGAAAAGTTCAGAAATCGTAGTATTAAAATCCTCATCAAATTTCCTATTTAAATCTTCTCTAAATAAGTTTTCAAATTCCAGAAAATCTTTCGTTAAATTACCATATTGGTGGATATAACCACTCATCGTAAAGAACATTTTATCTGCTATAAATTTTAATTGGTTATCAAAATATAATGAGAAAGTAAATTTTTCAGAGTTACTAACTTCATCGTTGGTTTTATCTATCCCATATTTATTCCTTAATATCTCAACAACTTCTTCAAAATTGAAAATATCAAAATACAATACTAAGCCCGACTTATTAAAGGACTTATCTGATACATTTTGTTGTTCTTTTTGTTCAATTAAAAAGTCTGAAAAAAATCTATCCCAGTACTCATCCTTTGTAGTATGTAAAGGCTTTAGCAATTTATCATTTTTTTTTATAGAGCCTTCCGATAGTTGTTCTATCATAATCCAAGCACTTAAAATATCGTTACGGCAATTCATGTTCTCCCTCCCATTAGCATCCAGAAAAAATTTGATTTATAGTCACATTAATTCTTAGAAACCCGTCTAAAAATGACAATAATTTAACTTAATTTTGTATTTTACTCAAAAGGTGCGGCTTACAATCTGTTATTTCTTTGTATCAATTAGAAAACCTCATTTACTTATGATACGGTTCACCCTTAATAATCCTAAAACTTCGATAAATCTGTTCGACCAACACAAGCTTCATTAGTTGGTGGGGGAGGGTCATTTTGCCGAAGCATAGTTTTTCGTCGGCGCGTTTTAATACATCGTCATGTAGACCGAGTGAGCCGCCGATGACGAAGGCAACCTTGCTTTTGCCGTATGTCATGAGTGCATCGAGATCGGCTGCCATTTGCTCGCTCGTTTTCATTTTGCCATCTAATGCAAGCGCGATGACATATGTACCGTCATTGATTTTTGCTAAAATACGCTCGCCTTCCTTTTTTTTCACCTGCTCCATTTCTGCATCTGATAGTTGCTCGGGTGCCTTCTCGTCTGGCACTTCTACAAAATCGAGTTTCGCATAGCTAGAAAGACGTTTGGCATATTCATCAATTCCCATTTTTAAATACTTCTCTTTTAATTTTCCAACTGATATGATGGTAATATTCACAACTTATCCACCTTTACATTTCATTTACAAACACGTTATCCACAAAAGTTATCCACATATCCACAACCACTTTCTATATATTGTGTAAAGTTATTTACTTGATACAATATATGTTGCACACTCTTCACAGTAAGAGCATTTTGTGGATAACTTTTCCTCTTCAAATATTTTTTCCATAATTGGAAATTCCTCGGTTTCTGCTACAAGCATGTCTAACGCATGATCTATATGGGTTTCACAGCTATATTTTTTCATTATTTTCTTCCTCCAATAGTTTGAAATTTCCACAAACTTATTCACAATTCTCTTAGAATTATCCACAACCATTGTAACAAACAAAAAACAAGTAGGAAAGAAAAGCCTTTCTTTCCCTACTTGCTGTGAAAAGTTTTATTCAGTTATCCACAGTTATGTCGTGCTTTCTTTTAATACTAAGTTTAATTCAACTACTTTTCCTGCACGATATACTTTGACACTTAATGTGTCGCCAATGTTTGTTTTTGTATATAAGTGCTGGCGAAGATCGATGCTGTTTTCAATTGGTTGACCGTCCATTTCAAAAATGACATCATATTGTTTCATACCCGCTTTGTCAGCTGCAGAGCCTTCTACCACTTCTGCGACAACTACACCCGTTGTAATCCCTTCAGGTAATTGTAATGTTTGTGCTTGATAAAATGCTGGCACATCGGTTAAATCCATTAATGAAATACCCATTGCTGGACGTTTTACTTGACCGTTTGTTTCAAGCTGCTGAATCACGGGAATAACGGTATTAATTGGAATGGCAAATCCTAAACCTTCTACCGATTCTGCTGCAATTTTCATGGAGTTAATACCGATTAAATCACCGTTAATATTCACCAAAGCACCACCTGAGTTACCACCGTTAATTGCTGCATCTGTCTGCAGTACTTCAGATTGCCAGTCTTCTGTACCATCGCCATTTAAGTCCACTGGTACTGCGCGGTCTGTACCCGAAATAACCCCAACGGTTACCGAACCATAAAAATCTAAACCAAGCGGATTCCCGATAGCGATCACCGTTTCCCCTTGTTTTAATACATCGGAATCACCAAATTTTGCGACGGTTTTAATACCATCTGCTTTCACTTTAATGACCGCTAAATCGGTCCAAATGTCGCCTCCAACTAACGTTGCCTCTTTTTTCGAACCATCTGCTAATGTAATTTCTAGCTTTTCTGCATTTTCAATAACATGGTGGTTTGTCACGATAAAGGCTTCACCATTTTCGATTTTATAAATCACACCAGAGCCTGTCCCTGCTTCTTGAAGTTCGCCTTCTTCTTGTTGGTTTTGTTGTATACCGCCTTGTCCAAACCAGAAGCCACCTACATTATTTTGGACAATTTGATAGTTCGAAATACCAACAACCGCTTCTGATACTTTCTCAACGGCCGTTGTAATATCCGTTGTGACAACAGTAGCGGTTTGCTCTGTTCCTACTTGATCCTTCGTTTCAGTCATTGTTCCTGGTAATTGATTTGCAAGCGATGGCAGTAGTAACCACATGAGTAAAGCACCGACGACGATCCCTGATAAGCTACTCATAAAATAGCCTGCTTTACTGCCACTCTTTCTTTTCATTGCACGTTTATTTCGTTCCTCTTCTTCCCGCTTTAATCGTTCTTGTAGAGGTGTCAATTGTGTATCGGATTGTTCATGATGCTCATTCATATTTGTTGTCCCCCTTTTTTATATTGTGTACTTATAAATTACACAAAAAACATTAAAATTACATGAAAACTTTTTAAAACTCCATTAAAAATGCCCTACGCAAAAATTGCGTAAGGCATTTAATTTATACTGTTACAAGCTTCGTCGGCTTGTCTGCATCTGTATCATGGAGATGTAAAAACTCCCCTTCAATAATACCGCATGACTGCAATGTTTGGGTTACGCTCATACGTGCCAACTCTTTCATATTGTTATCTTTACTTAAATGGGATAAATACATTTGCGTTGGCTTTTCAAACACCACTTCACTCATTGCCACGGCTGCATCCTCATTGGATACATGTCCCACATCGGACAAAATACGTCGTTTAATGCTCCACGGATAGCGCCCCATTTGTAGCATTCCTACATCATGATTGCTTTCAAATACGAAGGCATCTGCCCCACGTATATGCCCTTTCATGCGATCACTCACATAGCCAGTGTCTGTCATCACTGCGAGCTTGCGGTCATTTTCGTGAAAAACATAAAACATCGGATCTGCTGCATCATGTGAAACAGCGAATGATTGAATGGACAACGAGCCAAATGATTTTGTCGTTTCCATATCAAATTGGAAGCGTAAATCGGTTGGAATATTCCCGATGAGCCCATCCATCGCTTCCCATGTTTTAGCATTAGCAAACACCGGAATATTATACTTTCGGGCCACAACGCCAAGCCCTTTTATATGATCGCTATGTTCATGCGTCACAAGTAAGCCTGTTAGCTTTTTCATATCACGGTCAATTTTTGAAAAGAGCTCCTCCATCTTTTTACCGCTTAAGCCGACATCCACTAAAAAGGCATGCTCATCATTTTCTACATATACAGCATTACCTGTACTGCCACTAGCTAAAACACTAAATCGCATCATTGAAACTCCTTTATTCTTCTACTACCTCTTCTATATCTGGTTTAAATTCAATTACTTTCCCTTGGATTGCATTCACAAAATATTGTTCCTCTTCACCTTCAGCTGTTCGTACACGTACTTCCCATGTAGGGGTAAATACTTGTGTTTGGGTTAACTGCATTAGCGTGGAATAGCCTAATCTCATCGAGGCAATATGTGAATCTGTTTTCAATAAGTTTTTTGTATACAACACGCGCAGTATTTGTAACGGCGATAAAATTACTTTTTGTTGTTCAATCACTTCTACTTTCTCAAGCATCGATTGCTCATACATAAACACTTCGCCATTTGCATTCCAATGAATTTTGACATAACCGTTTTTACTGTATTTATTGTAGTATAAGGTGTATTCATTAAAACGTTGAGAAAATGTGGCCGTGCGTAATTCTTCATTAATCTCCCATAGTTCAAATGAAGTCCCTTCATACACATATTGTCTTACAAAATCCTTTAACGTAGTCGGCTGCTTTGTACTAATTAATTTAATCGGTTCTTTAAATGTGACGACTAATTCACTGTCGCTAATCAGTTGATATTGTTGATTATTGTTCGTAGGAAGTTCATCTAACGAATAGGTTTTGACTTTAGCGGATATATACGGTGCTTTCTCGATATTATTCGGTAGCCCTGCATATGTAATCCCCTCTTCCTTTAATCGTTCTTCAATATCATTTTGTCCTAATGGTTGTACCTTTTGCGCTTCGCTATAGGCCTTTAAATATTGTGAATACAAAAATATATTTAAAATTAGAAAGACACCAATGAATATAGATTTTGTTTTATTCCAATCCATATTCATCACCTCCAGCCCATTCTGTCGTAAGGCGTGTCCAACTACTACCTGTTATAGCAAACCAGCTTGGTTCCAAAATGTATAAATCCGAATTTTCACCTTGCCTTAAATAATAGCCAATGACCAAATCATCCACTTTCGCGAGATCAAGCTCCGTATGTCGATTAATATGAGCTACAATATCATGACCAGAAGCGAGTACCTTAATCGCTTTGACCGCTGTAATGTCTATATCAAGTGAATAAGATGGACGTCGGTAACGGTAAATCCGTTGCTCTCCCCATGTGGTAGAAACACGGGTTAAGACATTCCCACTAAATACAGGATAACCTTGTAAAAATAGCTGGTATTCTATGACATGCTTTTGCAAATTCATCGCTGCTAAACGATAATCCCCGGTAAAACCACCATGCTCATTGACAAAACCAAATGTATCTTGTACTAAACGGTAAGGTTCAATGCCTGCAATGCTTTCTGCTGCCGGGTCTACATAGTTCATTATTTTCGTATCTGTATCGAGTGTTAACAGAGACATACTATCTGTGTACTTTTCCTGTGAGCCTTCTACTGTTTTTTGTACAATGCTTGTGTCTTCAAATAATACTTCTTTTAATAAATCGGATGAAAAATTATTAACAAAGTACGTATACTGTATCACTTCTAATGGGTCTACTATTGTATAGAGAGACAGTTGATGTTCACGAGCCAATTCTCTGTATGGTAAGTAATTTTTAGGTTGCCCAACGAATAACTCTTTAAATTCCTCTGTATTCGCAACCGTTATATCTACACGATACACCGTTTCATTACTTGTGCTTACAAAGAATACTTGTACTTGCCGATTCTCCTCAACTGTATTCCAGTCAATCATGAGTCGATTAAATGTCGCATCGTGAAACTCCGTATCCTCTATCGGAATAATCTCTTGAAATGCTTGTATTGGTATATCGATCTGGAAAAACATTGTCATACGATTTTGGATACGTATCATTTCATTTGTTTTTTCATTCGATAAATTGGCATTAAGTAGCGTAAAGTTTTTAGCTTGTAACTCATGGAAATGGTCCATAATCGTATCAATTGCTACTGTCGAGCTTGTGCCATAAAAGCCTTCCTGTGTTGAGAAAAGCATACGATATGGCTTCATCACATCTGATAGGCTCTTTTTATCGCCCATTAAAGTATAATCCGTCTGCGGGACTTCCGTAAACGGATATTCAGGTTTATAGCTCCACGTCATAAATGTAAGCATCAGGCTCATGAGAACAAGAAAGAATAATATAAACGATTTAATCGGTTCTATATATTTCATTCCCAATCCCCCGCTTCGTCTAGTTCATAAGGTAATGTGAAGAAAACCGTTGTTCCTACACCCTCTTCACTTTCTGCCCATATTTTTCCGCCATGCGCTTCAATCATTTCACGCGCAATCGCTAAACCTAAACCTGTCCCACCCATCGAACGAGCACGCGCACGGTCTACTCGGTAAAAGCGATCAAAAATACGTCCAACATTTTCTTTTGGAATCCCCATACCATCATCGGAAACCATTACTTTTAACATATTGTCATGCACTGTAAACCCGAAGCGGATATTCCCACCGTCCGGCGAATATTTCAGCGCATTTGAAATAATATTATCGATGACTTGTGTTAATTTATCTGTATCCACTTCCACGAAATAGCTCGTCTCTGGCAATAAACGAATAAACTCTACATTTTGCGATTTTGACATTTCAAAACGTTCAATAATGCGTTCAAAGAATTTATTAAATTCTACAAATTCACAATCTAATTCATATTCTTGGCTATCCATTTTCGATAGCTGTAATAAATCATTGACTAAACGAATCATACGCTCCGTTTCTGTCTGTGTGACATTTAAGAAGTGCGGCGCAATGTTTTCGTCTTTCCATGCACCATCTGCTAACGCCTCTAAATAGCTGCGCATCGTTGTTAGTGGTGTACGAAGCTCATGCGATACGTTTGCTACAAATTCACGGCGTTCCATATCGATTTTTTCTTGCTCTGTAATATCATGCAATACTGTAATCAGACCATTTACAAAGCCTGTTTCCTTTTGAATCACCGAAAAGTTTGCACGTAAAATATACGGCACATCAGATGTACTAAAGTTCAAGTTCATAGGTTCTTTCATATAAATTAAATCTTCAAAACTATAATCTTGATCAATGCCTAGCACAGAAGCAATCGGACGATTTAATGTCGTTTCACGTGTAACATGCAACATGCTCATTGCTGGATCATTAATTAAAATGATGCGTCCCTTTCGATCCGTTGCAATCACACCATCTGTCATGTTACTAAGAACGCTTGCCAATTTACGACGTTCCGCTTCTGTTGTCGATTGTGATTCTTGCAAATGATTGGTTAAGTTATTAAACGCAATGGCCAGCTGTCCAATTTCATCTGTCCCATACACGCGCACTTTTCGCGAGAAATTTCCTTTTGACATTGCCTGTGCCTGGCGACGCATATCTGAAATCGGCCGTGTAATCGTGCGTGCTACTAAAATTCCTAAAATAATCGTAATGATGAGTGACATGGCTGTACCCGCTGCAAAAATGCGGTTAATATCATTCAATTGCACGAATATTTTTTCAATATCCGATTCAATATAAATAGCCCCAAGGACTTCTCCATTTGGGCCAACTGTAGCTAAAATGGGTGTTGCTAATGCCCATACTCGGTTTCGATTTTCTGGATCAAGTGCAATCTTTTCACTAGGCGTTTGAGATGAAATAGCTGTACGTATGATATCCTCATTCGATTTCTGCCCTACTAACGATTGGTTGTTTGAATCAGATGTGGCCAAAATACGGTTACGATGATCGATTACACGAATTTCCTTTATATCTCCGGTTGAAAACTCTTGTAAAATAATCCCTAAACTTGCTTCCAGTGTAGGCATCGTCGTGTCATCACGTTCTTTTAAAATTTCTTCACGAATGCTGTATTGTACTAAATCAATGCGTTGTATTATAGATTGTTGGAAGCTATCCTTTAAATTTTGTTCTAATTCTCTCGAGAAATAAAGACCAATAATTTGGAGCGCAATAATAATTAATAAAATATAAATGAATACCAGCTTTACGTGAATCGATTTAAAGAAGCTTACTTTTTGCATGTAGCTCTACTCCTGTTCAGGATTTCGTAAATAATACCCTACACCTCGTCTTGTGACAATCCATGTTGGATGACTTGGGTTATCCTCAATTTTCTCACGCAGTCGGCGAATTGTAACGTCTACTGTACGTACATCACCAAAATAGTCATAACCCCATACGGTTTGTAATAAATGCTCACGTGTCATTACTTGTCCAATATGTTTGGCCAAATAGTGTAGTAGTTCAAATTCCCGGTGTGTTAATTCAATCGCTTCACCACGCTTTAATACTAAATAAGCATCTGGTTGGATTGTTAAGGAGCCAATGGTAATATTATTCGATTCTTCTGTTGGTTCTTCCACTTGTGCTGTAACATTTAAACGACGCATATTCGCTTTCACACGTGCAATCAATTCACGTGTACTAAATGGTTTTGTGACGTAATCATCTGCCCCCATTTCAAGACCAAGTACTTTATCAATTTCAGAACCCTTAGCGGTTAACATAATAATAGGAAAATCGTATTTTTTACGCACTTCACGACATACTTCCATCCCATCTCGTTTCGGTAACATAATGTCTAAAAGCATTAAGTCTGGTTGCTGTTCTTCTATCTTTGCAAGGGCTTCTTCGCCATCATAAGCACAAATAACTGTATATCCTTCTTTAATTAAATTAAATTGTAAAATATCTGCGATTGGCTTCTCGTCATCAACAACTAAAATCGTTTTATTCATATATAAATCTCCCTTTCGCATTATAAATAACTATTCTATTTCTTACTCTAACACGCTTTTCTGTTCGATGCATCAAACACGTGCAACTCATATATTATTTCCTGAGAAATAATACTGCCCTAAATAAAAAGAAGGGAGGCCAGAAAGTGATAACTTTCCGGCCCCCTTTACTTCTTGATAAAATTGCTCCTGCGGTGGTCGCCCTCGTCGCAAAAGAACCATCTCAAAATGTCTTCAGATAGCTCTTCTTACTATAATTATTTTAATACAGATAGCGGATTAATGAGTGCTCCATTTTGCTGCACTTCAAAGTGTAAATGTGTACCTGTTGAATTGCCTGTTGAGCCCATAACTCCTATTTTTGAACCTTGTTCTACCACTTGACCGACTGATACATCAATGGAAGAAAGATGAGCATAAACAGTTTCATAACCGTTATTATGGTTAATCACTATTTTATTGCCATATGTACCATCCCAACCTGTGAATGTGACAACGCCATTATCAGTTGCTTTAATTGTATAATTGGATGGACGTGCAATATCAATTCCGCGGTGGTATGCTCCCCAACGTTCGCCCATATGACTTGAAATATAGCCGCCTACTGTTGGCCATGCAAATGAACCTGTACCGCGAGATGGGATTACTTTCGTGCCAATGACTTCGATCGTATTTACTGGTTCCGCTACTACTACTTCATTTGTCACTTGCTTGTCCTTTCGAACACCATTTTCAGAAGTAATCGTATAAAGCACTTCTTTTTGACCTGCTTTACCTTCTTGCTTTACTTTTGACTCCCCTTTTAGCATCGTGGAGTCTTCTTCCGTGATTTTTTGGAATTCAATTGCTTCCACTTTAAACTTCTCCATTACTACTTTTACTGTCACAAAAGGTTTCGCTACAGTCACATTTACTGGTTGTCCGATTTTTAATAACCCTGTTTCGGACATCTCTGGATTTAAAGCTAGTAATTCTTTTAACTTTAACCCGTGTTTTTTCGCAATGGAACCTAATACATCACCTTGTTGTACTTCATATACTTCTTTTTCTAGTGCACCTGATCGTAATAGCTCTACTGCTTGCTCAGGTGTAATAATGTCTGCTGGATTTACTTTTGCTGCTTCCCCTGTTACATCTTCTACTAGAGAAAGTTCTACTACACGTGTTTGATTTTCTTCTGTTAATGCTACTGGTTCCGTAACGTTATGATTATTCAATGCATCTAACTCTTGTTGAGATATGTATTGAAGTTTTAATAAATTCATTGCTTGTTCATACTCACTAGCATCTTTTAAGTAGGCAATACGCTCACCATTTACTGATAGTGCATATGCATCTGCTTCTACAGCGATAGAGTTTACTAGCTTTTCAATTGTCTCTGCTTCATTTACATTAGCTGTAAATACTTGTTCAGGCATAATTGTAATATTTGAACCAGCGTCAATAGAAAGCTCCTCATATCGAGTACTCGCTTCTTGTTTTTTCTGTGTAATGAGCTCATCGATTGTTTCTTTATTGGATACAGCACCAATATACTCATCGCCATTATAAATATGATAAATTTTATCGAATTTTTCTTTTTGATCTTCTTTTGCGAAACCAAGATTGAACGTTACAGTTGATAGTAAAGCAGCGACAACGATAATTTTTACACCGTTTGCTTTACAACGTTCTAAAAAGCTTTTTTGGCCGGATTTCGCACTTTCCTTAAAACCCATGATAAAGCCCCTTCCAACATTCTATCCTATCTATATAGAAAATAGTTTTCAAAAATTCATACTAATATACTTTAACACATCCTATTTTTAGATTGAAGGAATATTGTTTTTTGTAATGAAATTGTATTATTTCTGAAAAACTTTTCTTTTTCCAACTAAAATTTGGTATTTTATATTGTTTTTATAAAAAATGAGATTCCCCCAAAAGCAAATAATAGACAAATAAAAAACTTCTAGAAGTAACATGACTTCTAGAAGCTAATTGTGATTAGTCCCAAATTGTATTCACAACATTTGTCTGTTCACGCGCTGGACCAACAGAAAATGTCATGAGCTGTATGCCTGTTAACGCAACAATACGTTCCACGTAACGACGCGCATTTTCTGGCAATTCTTCTAACGAACGAACCCCTGTAATATCCTCACTCCAGCCTGGTAGTTCCTCATAAACTGGCTTACATTGTTCAATAATATGTAAGTTCGCAGGATATTCTGTAATGAGTTCACCGTTATATTCATAAGCAGTACAAATTTTTACCGTTTCTAAACCGGATAATACATCAATGGAGTTTAAAGCTAAATCCGAAATACCGGATACGCGACGAGAATGTCGTACTACTACTGAGTCAAACCAACCAACACGGCGCGGGCGGCCTGTTGTTGTACCATATTCACGACCTACTTCGCGAATATGATGACCTGTTTCATCAAATAATTCTGTTGGGAATGGACCATCTCCAACACGTGATGTATATGCTTTACATACACCTACAACACGCGATACTTGTGATGGACCAACACCCGCACCAATCGCAACCCCACCTGCTACCGGATTAGATGAAGTAACAAATGGATATGTCCCTTGATCGATATCTAACATTACACCTTGGGCACCTTCAAATAATACACGGCCGCCCTGATCTAATACATCGTTCAAAATTTTAGATGTATCTGTTACATATTGGGCAATTTCTTGTCCGTAACGATAATACTCTTCGAAAATTTCTTCAAATGGAATGCCTTCTACTTCATAGAATTTTTCAAATAGCTTATTTTTTAATGCAACATTTTCACGTAACTTTTGTTCAAATATTTCTTTATCCAATAAGTCCGCTACACGGATGCCGATACGTGCGACTTTATCTTGATAGCAAGGGCCAATACCTTTACACGTTGTACCGATTTTTTGATCCCCGCGCGCTTCTTCTTCTATTTTATCTTGATGAATATGATAAGGGAGAATAATGTGTGCACGATTTGAAATACGTAAATTGGATGTATCAATCCCTCGTGCATGTAAACCTTGAAGCTCTGTTACAATTGATTTTGGATTAATGACTAATCCATTTCCAATCACTGAGGTTTTGTCTCGATAGAAAATGCCTGATGGAATAAGATGTAGCTTATATGTTTCGCCGTCAAATTTAATCGTATGACCGGCATTATCTCCGCCCGCAAATCGAGCAATAATATCTGCTTTTTTAGAGAGGAAATCAGTAATTTTCCCTTTCCCCTCGTCTCCCCATTGTGTACCTACAACAACAATTGATGACATACTTGCACCTCCAAAGACAATTATTCGCACTTTAACGAATAAACCTATTTTAACAGGCTTTTTTTTATGTCGTCAACAATAAAACACGAACATTAACAACCATGTGAGGTTATCAATATTCGTGTCTATCAATTGTATACTATAAAGCTTATTCTGAAGGTGGTTGAATTTGTGACCAATCCACATCTAAGAATTTATTGTATTCTTTCTTAAACGCAAGCGTCACCGTACCTGTTGGACCGTTACGTTGCTTTGCTAAAATAATCTCAATCTGGTTTTTACTTTCAGATTCTTTATCATAATAATCGTCACGGTATAGGAACGCAACGATGTCAGCATCTTGCTCAATACTTCCCGACTCACGTAAGTCACTCATCATCGGTCGCTTATCTTGACGTTGCTCTACCCCACGAGATAGCTGTGATAACGCAATAACAGGTACTTTTAACTCACGCGCTAATCCCTTTAAGGAACGGGAAATTTCGGATACTTCCTGTTGACGGTTCTCTCCTGGCTTGCCGCTCCCTTGAATAAGCTGTAAGTAGTCGATTAAAATCATCCCTAACCCCTGCTCTTGCGCTAAACGGCGGCATTTTGCTCGGATTTCATTGACACGTACACCTGGCGTATCATCGATGTAGACACCTGAATTAGAGAGACTTCCCATCGCGATGGTAAGTTTGCGCCAATCTTCTTCTTGTAGGGCCCCTGTTCGTAACACTTGTGCGTCAATATTCCCTTCGGCACATAGCATACGCATCACAAGCTGATCCGCCCCCATCTCAAGTGAGAAAATCGCTACATTTTCACGTGCCTTTACGGCAACACTTTGCGCAATGTTTAATGCAAAGGCGGTTTTCCCTACAGAAGGACGAGCGGCTACAATAATTAAATCATTGCGTTGGAACCCTGCTGTAATACGATCTAAATCACGGAAGCCCGTCGGAATGCCCGTCACATCCCCCTCGCGCGATTGTAGTTGTTCAATATTGTCATACGTTTGCACAAGTACGTCTTTTACATGCTTAAAATCACCCGCATTTTTACGATTGGCAACTTCCATCATCTTCTTTTCAGCTTCTGATAAAAGCGCCTCAACCTCGTCCTCACGTGTATAGCCGTCCTCTACAATTTTTGTAGCCGTACGGATTAGACGTCGAAGCAATGCTTTTTCTTCAACGATTTTTGCATAATGTGCAATATTTGCGGCTGTAGGTACCGCGTTCGCAAGCTCCGATAAATAAGAGAGCCCACCTACATCCTCGATCTCCTTTTTAGCAGAAAGCTCTTCTGTCACTGTTACAACATCTATCGCCTTTCCTTGATCGCTTAAGTTAATCATCGTCTGGAAAATTTTCTGATGAGCAGTACGATAGAAGTCATCTGGCATTAAAATTTCAGACGCTGTAATCAATGCTTGAGGTTCAAGGAAGATAGCACCGATAACCGATTGCTCTGCTTCATGGTTATGCGGTGGAACGCGCTCCATCATGGATTCGTTCATTGTTGTATGCTCCTTATTCTGCGATTACATGTACTTTTAATGTTGCTTTCACTTCTTGGTGAAGCTTCACTGGTACATTTGTATATCCTAAAGAACGGATACCATCGCACTCCATTTTACGTTTATCAACTTTAATACTATGCTCTTTTTGTAATGCTTCTGCAATTTGCTTTGTTGAAACAGCACCAAATAGGCGACCACCTTCACCTGATTTTGATTTGATCGTTACTTCTAATTGCTCTACTTGTTCTTTTAAATCTTTTGCTGCTTGTAATTCTGCTGCTGCATTTTTCTCTGCAAGACGTTTTTGACCTTGTAGTTCGCTTAATGCTTGATTTGTTGCTTCCTTCGCAAGACCGTTTTTAATTAAGAAGTTGCGTGCATACCCTTCTGCTACGTCCTTTATTTCACCTTTTTTCCCTTTTCCTTTAACATCTTGTAAAAATACTATTTTCATTGCTCATTACTCCCTTCTACTATCTCTATAATAGCATTTGTTAAGTATTCCTTCACTTCATCAATCGAGTTTGCTTCCATTTGTGTAGCAGCGTTTGTCAGATGACCACCGCCACCTAACCTCTCCATAACAAGCTGGACATTCACCTCTCCAAGCGAACGCGCACTAATACCAATCAGCCCATCCTGCCTATGGGCAATGACAAATGATGCCGAAACATCCTTCATCGTTAGCAAAATATCGGCTGTTTGTGCAATTAACACGGAATCGTATATACGGCTATCCTCACCACACGCAACGGCGATGCCTGGTTTTACGAACTTTACGGTTTGCACTAGCTTTGAACGTTCGATATACGTATCTACATCTTCTTTTAATAGACGCTGAATTAAAATAGTATCCGCCCCATGCGTCCGCAGGTAAGAAGCTGCCTCAAATGTACGCGCTCCTGTACGAAGCGTAAAGCTTTTCGTATCTACAATAATACCGGATAACAACGAAGTAGCTTCCAAGCTTGTTACCTTCGCACTTTTTGGTTGATACTCTAACAGCTCTGTCACAAGCTCTGCTGTAGAGGAAGCATATGGCTCCATATAAACAAGCGTTGGACTATCTATAAACTCCTCACCACGTCGATGATGGTCAATAACGACTACTTTTTCAGTTCGATTAAATAAACGGCTATCAATCACCATCGTCGGCTTATGTGTATCGACAATCACTAACAATGATTTCTGCGTCATGAGTGATAATGCTTCATCCGGAGAAATAAACTTATCATAGAATTCCGATTTACTCTCGATTTCATCCATTAACCGTTGGACACTACCATTCAGTTCATTGAAGTTTAATACAACATAACCATCTATCTGATTCATTTCAGCCATTTTTCGCACGCCAACAGCGGCGCCAATCGAGTCCATATCAGGATTTTTATGCCCCATCACAAATACTTGATCACTTTCTTGGATAAGATCGCGAAGTGCATGGGAAATGACACGTGCACGTACGCGAGTGCGCTTTTCTACAGGGTTTGTTTTTCCACCGTAGAAACGTAATTTACCGTCTGGTTGTTTAATCGCTACTTGATCGCCCCCACGGCCAAGCACTAAATCTAAACTTGACTGTGCAAGCTCCCCAAGTTCAATTAATGACGGTGTACCTGCGCCGACACCTATACTTAATGTTAATGATAAGTTTTTCTGTAACGTTTTTTCACGCATATCGTCTAGAATGGAGAATTTCCCTTGTTCAAGTTCTGTCAAAATGGATTCATTTAATACCGCTAAAAAACGGTCTGATGAAACACGTTTAACAAAGAGACCATACTCAGCTGCCCACTCATTCACAATAGATGTAACAGCAGAGTTCGTGATACTACGCGCCTGATCATCCATCGCTTGAGTAATCTCATCATAATTGTCAATAAATAGAATAGCAAGTACAGTACGGTCAGCAAAATATTGTGTCTCAATCTCTACTTGTTCCGTAATATCAAAGAAATATAACAGCTTTTCTTCAGGTTTTGAGTACACACGATATTTTCGCTCTTCAATGGTGACAGTTGTTTCACGTAGCTCTTCAGGCTTTGCTATACTTACTAATCCATCTGATAGTTGGAAAACCTCTTCACCAATTAAACTTTCTGCACCTGTTGCTTTCAACATAAATGGGTTTGCCCATTCGATTTTGTACTCATCATCAATTAGTAAAATCCCAAATGGCATATGCAAGAAGGCTTCTTCCCCTACTTTTTTCATCCGAAAGGAGAGGGATTCAATATGCTTTTCTGTTTCTACATATATGTTTTTTTCAACTGTCCAGCCATAATAGAGTAATACCCCTGCCACGCCTATATAAATGAGGCCCATCCAGATGTTTACGACACACAGTAAGGCAGCTGTGACTACCGATAAAATCGATACATACAAAAGCGGATATCGGATCATACGT
This sequence comes from Lysinibacillus sp. LZ02, assembly GCF_050613145.1. Lineage (GTDB taxonomy): Bacteria > Bacillota > Bacilli > Bacillales_A > Planococcaceae > Lysinibacillus_B. The sequence continues at coordinate 4,167,097 of NZ_CP192507.1, forward strand.
TTCCTAAACATACCCATTTTGATCAGCTCCTTATTTTTCACTCTTGGCCTTTACCCAATCACGCAAGTTAAAGCCTAAATCGATAATACCTAATAATAGTACGAACGAATACAGAGGAATTGCGACGATGGTTGAAAGCACTTTTAAGAATGGTGGATAGTTAAATGTATCGATTACAAAATGAATGAACGAAATCCCTTGCAATGTCAGTAGCACCCATAAAACAATCGATAAATTCATCGTGATTACATATAATGTAGTTCCGATTTCTGGATGAATAAATAAATTAATCGACAAGACAATTAAGTAATACCACAAAACGGCACGTGGTAGTCGCATATCACGGAATGGAGCAAATTTTGGTACTTCAACCTTAAGATGTTTTAAAATCTTCAAATTCACTACAACCATAATAAATGCGAGTGTAAATACCATAATCGTAATACTGGCAGGGATGATAGTTTGCATCATATCAAACATTTGTGTCAATTGTTCTTTTGGTATAGTATTACCCGTAATTTTTGCGGAGTACTCAATTGAATCCTTGTATGATTCCTGTGCAAGTTTCATTCCCTCATCAATAAAATTAAATGAAAAAAACCTTGTCATTACTAAAAATTGAATAGCAAAAGTAAGTAAAATTGCTGTACCTGTTGCCATTAATAAAAACACTTTGCTTTTCTTTTGTCGTAAACAATCACCAATGACCAAACCGACAAGACTTAAAATAAATGCAAATGGCAATATCATAATATTCCCGATGAGTATACTTGCCACAACAGCTAAAAAACTAATTGTTATGGATCTGCCTCGTTCATACGTTGCACTATACCAGGCAATAGGTAGTGGCGCGACAATAAGAGCAATTATATTCACAATAGGTACATAATAAGCAAGTGCTAGCAGTACTAAAAATAATGCAATCATCATTGCCCCTTGTGTTATTGCTTTTGTTTGATTGTTTGGCATAAAAACCTTCCTTTTTATCATTCAAAACATTTTCACTTCACCTATTGTACCATCTTTTACGCATGCGAACAAAAAACAAAATAGAACAAACGCTTCCATTTTTTATAGAAAAGCATAGATTGTAACGTATGATATATTTAAAAGATCCGCAAAACACAACTCGCATCCAAATAGCGCGAGTTGATGCCTTTTTATGTGGAGTTCCTAAAAAAATTATACTTTCTTCTCCATAAAAAAATCCGATGAAACCAAAATGATTTCATCGGATTTATAAGTCTTATTTGTCTTCTGCTACGAATGGAAGTAAAGCCATGATACGAGATACTTTGATTGCAGAAGTTAATTTACGTTGGTACTTTGCACTTGTGCCAGTTACGCGACGTGGTAAAATTTTACCGCGCTCAGAGATGAATTTCTTTAAAAGATCTACATCTTTGTAGTCGATGTTCGTAATGTTGTTTGAAGTGAAGTAGCAAACTTTACGGCGTTTGCGGCCTCCGCGACGTGGTGCCATTAGCGTTGTCCTCCTTTTTATAGTTTTTAGGATATGAATTCTCTCATATGCTTACGATTCTAATTAGAATGGTAAGTCATCTTCAGATACTTCAATTGGTCCTTTGCTATTCGCAAACGGATCTTCATCCATACGTGTATAATTTTGCTGATTTTGAGGTTGCTGAACTGGCGGTTGATAACCAAAATCCTGTTGTGGTGCGCCACCAAATTGCTGTTGTGGCGGGTTATTGTAAGACGGTTGACCGCCTCCAAAATTCCCACCGCCATACTGCTGATTTGGCGTACCTTGCTGCATATTTCCTCCACTATTACGTGGTTCTAAAAATTGCACCGAGTCTGCCACAACATCTGTTGTGTACACACGCTTACCATCTTGTCCTTCATAGCTACCTGTTTGAATACGGCCTTCTACTCCAATCAAACTCCCTTTTCGCATGAAGTTTGCTAAGTTTTCAGCTTGCTTTCGCCAAGCAATACAGCTGATGAAGTCAGCTTCTTTCTCTCCTTGTTGGTTCGAAAATGCACGATTTACAGCGACTGTAAAACGCGCCATTGGAACTCCACTCGGTGTATAGCGAAGCTCAGGATCCTTCGTTAGTCTTCCAACTAATACGACACGGTTAATCATCAGGTTCAGGCCTCCTCTTTCTCAGCATTTTTGTTTAAAAAATTATTTTTCTTCTTGGCGAACCGCAATATGACGGATAATATCTTCGCTAATGTTAGCTAAACGAGTATACTCATCGATTGCTTCAGAACCAGCGTTTACTTTCACGATTTGGTAGAAACCTTCGCGTAAGTCGTTGATTTCGTAAGCAAGGCGGCGTTTGCCCCACTCTTTAGACTCGATGATTTCAGCGCCATTTGAAGTTAAGATTTCGTCGAAACGAGCTACTAAAGCTTTTTTCGCTTCTTCTTCAATGTTTGGGCGAATGATGTACATTAATTCATACTTTCTCATCTTTGTTTGCACCTCCTTATGGACTTTGGCTCTCCTACTAGAATAGGGAGCAAGGAGTAAGTAAATTGTATTACTCACATCAATGAATTGTAACATACCTAATACACAAACGCAACTTGAATATCTAGCTCTCTTTTCGCTATGCTTAATAAAAGGAGTCGAGAGCATGGTAGATAGAAAACAACCTACAATCATCGAATTAAATATGAATGGTATTGCCAAGATAGCATTGATTGCAAACATCTTATTTGTGGTAATAAGCTGTGGCATTTACATTATCATCCACCAACAATTGGACTTTTCTTTTAGCCTTTGGGGAATATTATTGTGGTTGATTGGCTACGTGGTGCTAATTGTGTTACACGAAGCCTTCCACTTAATTGGTTTTCTGTTATTTGGTCATTGCAAATGGTCTGATCTTGACTACGGTGTTAACTTAAAATTAGGCATTGCTTATGCAACAACCAAAAAACCATTAGCCAATGACGCAATGAAAAAAGCCCTTTTGCTTCCTTTTTGGGTAACAGGCGTATTGCCAACAGCGCTTGCTATTTATTATGAGCATATCGGTATCACGATTTTAGGTGCCTTTTTAATGGCTGGCGCTATCGGTGATTTCTACATGTACAAAGAGCTACGTAAATTTCCAAAAGATGCCCTCATTAAAGACGATCCTGAACGACCAAAACTCTATGTTTATGATTAACTATATAATATCGTATTCAACCTACAAACACAAACATTTGTTCCATTTTTTTACTAAAAAAACACTAATTTTAACCGTTATTCTTCTTGATAATATAATAAAAACTGTCTCCCAAAAGGGAGACAGTTTTTATTTTCATCTTTATACATTGAAACGGAATAGCATAACGTCGCCGTCTTGTACAACGTATTCTTTACCTTCAGAACGAACTTTCCCCGCTTCTTTTGCTGCCGCATGTGAGCCAGCTTCTACTAAATCATCGTATGCCACTGTTTCTGCACGGATGAATCCGCGCTCAAAGTCAGAGTGGATTACGCCCGCACATTGTGGCGCTTTCATGCCTTTACGGAATGTCCAAGCACGTACTTCTTGTACACCAGCAGTGAAGTAAGTAGCTAAGCCTAATAAATCATAAGAAGCACGAATTAATTGATCTAAACCTGATTCTTTAATGCCTAACTCTTCTAAGAACATGGCTTTTTCTTCGTCATCTAGCTCCGAAATTTCTTCTTCTACTTTCGCACAAACTGTAATGACACGAGAGCCTTCTTTCGCTGCAAACTCGCGCACCATTTGTACGTATTTATTGTTATCTGCATCTGCTACTTCATCTTCAGATACATTTGCTACATATAGCATTGGTTTGATTGTTAAAAGGTGAAGACCTTTAATTACTTTCAACTCATCATCTGTTAATTCAACTGCACGTGCAGGTTGATCTGCTTCTAACGCAGCTTTAATTTTTGATAAGATTGGCTCTTCAATCAATGCCTCTTTATCTTTTTGTTTTGCCATTTTGCTTACTTTTTGAAGGCGTTTGTCGACAGATTCTAAATCTGCTAATACTAACTCTAAGTTGATGACTTCAATATCATCAATTGGGTTTACTGCACCTGCTACGTGTGTGATATTCTCATCTTCGAAACAACGTACCACTTGGCAAATCGCATCTACTTCACGAATGTGTGAAAGGAATTTATTTCCTAAACCTTCCCCTTGAGAAGCTCCTTTTACAATACCAGCAATATCCGTAAACTCGAATGAAGTTGGGACTGTTTTCTTTGGTGTTACAAGCTCTGTTAATTTAGATAAGCGTGCATCAGGTACTTCTACAATGCCGACGTTTGGATCGATTGTAGCAAATGGATAGTTCGCAGCAAGTGCCCCTGCCTTTGTAATTGCGTTGAATAACGTGGATTTACCTACGTTAGGTAAACCTACAATACCAGCTGTTAATGCCATAAATGGACACAACCTTTCTATGTTCGTTAAGTATGTTCTCTTTTTATAACCTCATCTATTATATTGATTCACTCAAAAAAAGTCTAATCACGTCAAATTACTACTCTTCTGCATGCGTTAAAACTTTTTTCATCTTTTTCACAAATTCACGGCGTGGAATCATGACACTATGACCACACCCCTCACATTTAATCCGGATATCAGCCCCCATCCGAATAATTTTCCAAGCATTCGTTCCACAAGGATGTTGCTTTTTCATTTCTACAATATCATGTAAATTAAATTGTTTTTCTTCCACACTTACTCTCCTCCTTCAACTTCACGCCCCATTACGCGATCATATAACATCATTTTGGGGTAAGGAATCGGAATACCATTTTTCTCAAGTAGGTCTTTTACATCTCTCCGAATTGTTCTGGCTACTGCATACTGTTGAAGGGGTAACGTTTCTGCCATAATGCGAATCGTTACCTCTGTTCCTGTAATATTTTGTACCCCTAAAAATGTTGGCGGACCAACTAATTCAGGATGCACTTCAGGTAAAGTCACTAAATACTGATTAATTACCTTCTCTGCCTTTTCAATGTCTGCATCAAAAGCGACTTGTAAATCAATCATCGCCTTTGAATTGTTAATCGAGAAATTCGTTACATCCGTAATCGCACCATTCGGAATAATAAACTGTTCGCCTGTGACACCTTTAATTTTTGTTGTACGTAAACCAATTTCCACGACCGTACCTTCTGCTGCATTCACCCGAATATAATCCCCAATACCAAACTGATCTTCAAAAATAATAAAGAAACCTGTAATAACATCCTTTACTAAACTTTGAGCACCAAAGCCGATTGCTAACCCAGCAATCCCTGCCCCAGCTAAAAGCCCCGCTACTTGAATTTCTAAACTCGATAAAATACCCATAATAGCAGAAAAATAAACTAAATAAGATAATACGCTTTGCAATAACTTTAAAATGGTCTTTTGACGACGTTCTGAATGATTTAATGGTGACCGAATACGCAATAAAAAAATTTTTGCAATGATTTTTTTCCCAATAAATACAACTAAGTAGGACGTGATTAAAATAGCAATAATTTTAAGCGATGCGATAAGTATAAAATCCCAAAGCTTCTCACTCGTTAAAAACTCCCATATTTCAGTAGATTTCTTATGGATCCAGCTTAAATCCGCCTTTGATTCTTCCAAATTTGTCACCTCTTGTATAGCAATGTCTATTTTTGAATATACTGCATAAATATAACGTATTTCCATTTGAAATACGCGTACATTATTACATGTAAAAGTGAGGTCATTTTATGCAACAACCTTCCACATTTCATTATGTTATTCATTATGAAAAAGCAAGTGCAGTTTGGCAACTAAGTGAACTCTTTCTGGAACATATTCCATTTGATCATGAACAACTTGTCTTCTGTTGTATCGGTACGGATCGTTCCACAGGTGATGCACTTGGACCATTGGTAGGTAATCAGTTAATCCAAAGCTATGCTTTCCCATTTACAGTGCTCGGTACACTTGAAAAGCCTGTTCATGCACTGAATTTACTCGAAACACAAGCAGAGTTAGAAACACGTACACCTTATCCATTTATTATAGCCATTGATGCTTGCCTTGGCGAAGAGGGATCTATCGGTTCTATCATCGTCAGAGATAGTGCCCTATATCCAGGAAAAGCTGTCAAAAAAGAATTACCACCCATCGGAGACATCTCGATTAAAGGGGTTGTGAATGTTGGGGGCTTTATGGAAACAATGGTACTCCAAAATACGCGGTTACATGTTACACATTCTATGAGTATGGCCATTGCACGTGCTTTAACGCTTGCTTGGCAACGTCATTTACTGAAAAACAAACAATATAGTAACAATTACGCCAACTATTATAATACTCGGCAGCAAATTGGCTATTCGAATTTTCGTTAAGCCTGCGATATTTAACCCAATCGCCATAATCATGATACCACCAGTTGCGGTCATTTCACGAATGAACAAATCAAGCGCGGCTTCCGGGATGTAGACACTAATGGCACCTGCCAAAAGCGCGATTGCCCCTTGATAAATGAATACGGGAACAGCAGATAACAATACACCAATTCCAAGTGTCGATGCTAAAATAATCGATGTAAATCCATCGATAATCCCTTTAGTGATAAGTACGTCATGGTCATTACGTAAACCACTATCTAAAGCACCCAGAATGGCCATAGAGCCAATCACAAAAATAAGTGATGCCGTGACAAAACCTTCCGCAATGGAGCTATTGCTCTTCTTATCTTTCCCGCGCGTAAGCAAGGATTCAACCCATTGCCCAAAACGGTTAAACATACGGTCTAAATCAAACCACTCACCAAGTGCCGTACCTATCACTAAACTAATAATGACAATCACAAAATTGTCACTTTCAAACCCCATTTGAATCCCTAATACGGCAACAGCAAGCCCAATAATAGAAAGCGCTGTTTCTTTCATTTTTTCTGGGATATTTCGGAACACTCTGCCGATTAGTGCCCCCATAATAATAAATAAAGCATTTAAAAATGAACCAAGTAAAATCATGATGACAAGCTCCCTATGCAATAATAAAAGCCCTCTTTTAAGAGAGCTCTACGGTTAATCTAATTTCACGTTTAAAATTTCTAAAATACGCTCTAAATCATCTTCCGAATAAAACTCAATTTCAATTTTACCTTTATTTTTTTGCTTTCTAATTTGTACGCCTGTACCAAAATAATCACGTAGTTGTGACTCGGTTGCTTCTACAAAGACATCCTTTTTCACTTTCTTCTTTGTTTCATGTGAAACATTTTCATTTAATTGATGCACAAGTGCTTCTAACTGCCGCACATTTAATCCTTGTGCAAGTACTTTATTCGCAATCTCTTGAATGCGCCCTTTATTCTTTAACCCCAACAATGTACGCCCATGTCCCATTGATAGTACACCTTCATTGATCCACTTACGTACTTCCTCAGGCAATTGTAACAAACGAATATGGTTGGCAATGTATGAACGGCTTTTCCCTAATCGCTTGGCTAATTGTTCTTGTGTAAAATTCAAATTTTCAATTAAACTACTATAAGCCTCCGCTTCTTCAATTGGCGTTAAATCTTCTCGTTGTAAATTTTCTAGAATAGCTACTTCCATCATTTGCTGTTCTGTCATGTCTTTTACGATGGCAGGCACTTCTTTTAAACCGGCCATTTGAGCAGCACGAAAACGTCGCTCACCAGCAATAATTTCATATTTCTTCTCTTTTGGTCGCACAACAATCGGTTGAATAATGCCATGTTCTTTAATGGACTCCGCCAATTCTTTTAATGCTTCTTCATTAAAGATTTGACGTGGTTGGAACGGATTCACAATTAATTTACCGATAGCGATATACTCCACCGTATTTTCGCTATGGATCGATTCATCTGGAAAAAACGCATTAATTCCTTTTCCTAATCCTTTAGCCATTTTTAATCACTTCCCTTGCTAACTCTAAATACGTATCCGATCCGCGTGACTTAGCATCATACAAAATAATAGGCTTCCCATGACTCGGCGCTTCACTTAAACGCACATTTCGTGGAATAATCGTTCTATACACTTTATCTCGAAAATACTTTTTCACTTCTTCAATGACTTGTAAACCTAAATTTGTACGTGCATCAAGCATTGTTAAAAGTACCCCCTCAATAATTAACTCTTTGTTTAAATGCCTTTGCACTAGACGTACCGTCGATAAGAGCTGACTCAGTCCCTCTAATGCGTAATATTCACATTGTACAGGAATTAACACACCATCTGAAGCAGTTAATGCATTAATTGTTAATAATCCAAGTGATGGTGGGCAGTCGATAATAATATAATCGTAATGATTTTTCATTTCATCCAGTGCACGCTTTAGACGTACTTCACGTGAAATAGCAGAGACGAGCTCAATTTCTGCTCCTGCTAATGACATTGTGGCAGGTACAACCCATAAATTTTCTACTTTTGTTTCATGAACATAAGATTTCATCGGTTCATCATCGATTAAAATATCATAGATGCATCCATCAATTTCTTTTTTGTTAATGCCGACACCGCTTGAGGCATTACCTTGTGGATCAATATCTACGAGTAGTGTTTTCTTTCCTAGATAAGCAAGGCATGCGCTTAAATTAACAGATGTTGTTGTTTTCCCAACGCCGCCTTTTTGATTGGCAATTGCAATAGTTCTTCCCATTTGTGCACCTGCTTTCAACTTCGATATTCGTTAAATGCTCTCTTTTTTACACGAAACTTTCTAAACTAATACTCTTTCATTCTAACAAAAAGGAGACGCTGAGTCGTCAAAATATTCTATAATTTATGATAATAGGAACAGAATATCGTAAAATGTTAAGTTCTTGGCTTCATTTTTATGAATTAAAAACTCCCGAACGATATTCAGTCCGGGAGTTTGTACTATTTCTTTTTCGGGATTTTCACCGTAATTTGATAGTATTCATCATTATCTTCTTCTTCTGTTTTGACAGCGATTCCGCTTTTTGTCACCATTGATAACGATTGCTTAATCGTATTTAATGCAATGCGTATATCTTTACTGATCGCTTTACGTTTCGCACGTTGTGGTTGCGGCTTTTCCTCTTGCTGATCTTCTAACTGTTCTTCTTGAGGATTAAGAATTTGATAGATTTGTTCTTCCAGTTGGCGAACATTCCAGTCATCTTCCTTTACCGCTGCAATTAATTGCATTTGTAATTGTTCATCTTTGATGGCAATTAAAGCTCGGGCATGACGTTCACTAATTTCTCTGTTTAAGATGGCATCCTGCACAAATTGTGGGAGCTTCAGTAGGCGGAGTTTATTCGCCACCGTTGACTGCCCCTTCCCTAGACGTTGAGCAAGTGCCTCTTGCGTCAGTGAATGAAGTTCAAGCAGTTGTTGATACGCTAAAGCTTCCTCGATTGCCGTCAATTCTTCACGTTGTAAGTTTTCAATTAACGCAATGGATGCTGTTTCTTTATCATTTAACGTACGGACAATTGCTGGTACTTCTTCCCATTGTAGTTTTTTCATTGCACGATATCGGCGTTCACCGGCAATAATCTCATACATTCCTTCTGTTTCCGTGCTCGGACGTAATACAATCGGTTGAATCACACCGTGCGTATGAATTGTTCTTGATAATTCTTCAATTTTTTCCTCATCAAAAACAGTTCGAGGTTGGAAACGGTTTGGGACGATTTTATCGATTGGAATTTTCACTACTTCTTCTGCAGCTGTACTCACCACTTCTACTTCACTTTTCACTTCGGATTCTTGTTTTCCGCCTCCGAACCAACGTGAAAAAGGACTCTTCATCCACTGGCACCACCTTTAAGAAACTATGTTGCTCAATATATAACTATTATTTATGATACGAGAAGAAATGTACATAGTCCATAAAACGTTAATTTTATACATAATGTCGTAAATATAAATGTATATGCATGAAAACAACGAATTATTTCTATTTTCTACTTCATTTTACTGAATCGGTGTTTTATTTGGTACACCTGGTTTGCGTGGGTATTTCTTCGGTGTTTGTTTTATCTTATCAAATACAAACAATGAACGCTCACTTTCTTCGACTGGTAATAGGAAGTTAAATTCTTCTTTTAACGAAGCCCCTAACGTTGTAATCGCTTTTTTAGCTTCTTTTAGCTCTTGTGCACCAGCTGCGGCCTTTAACGCTACAAATGATCCCCCTTGTTTTGCTAGTGGAATACATAGCTCTGACAATACGGAGAGACGCGCCACTGCACGAGCTGTCACTACATCAAACTGCTCACGATATTTTGTATTTTGGCCAAATTCTTCTGCACGAGAATGGACAAACGACATATTTTCTAATTGTAATTCTTCTGATAAATGGTTTAAAAATGTAATGCGTTTATTTAACGAATCTACAATTGTCACATGTAAATGCGGGAAGCAAATTTTGATTGGAATGGACGGGAAACCAGCTCCTGCCCCAACATCACATACCGATACAACCTTTGTGAAATCAAAATAAAAGGAGGCGCTAATTGAATCATAGAAATGCTTTAAATAGACACCTTCTACATCTGTAATCGCTGTTAAATTCATTTTTTCATTCCACTCAACAAGCAACTCAAAATATTTTTTAAACTGTGCCACTTGTGTCTCTGTTAGCTCAATACCCTTAGCCGCTAAAGCTTCGATAAATTGTTTTTCGTTCATATTCGTCTCCTTTATAAAATGAGGGTGTCCAGAAAGTAAAAGCTTTCGGGACACCCCCTGATAAAATATTTACTAAGAAATATTGATTACTCTACTATACGGGCAATTTTCCCTTGCTCAATGTATACAAGTAAAATGGAAATATCAGCAGGATTTACACCTGAAATACGGCTCGCTTGTGCAATCGATAATGGGCGTACTTGCTTTAATTTTTGACGTGCTTCCGTCGCTAAGCTTGAAATAGCATCATAGTCGATATCCTCTGGAATTTTCTTATCTTCCATTTTCTTGAGCTTTTCCACTTGTTGCAGTGCTTTTTGAATATAGCCTTCATATTTCAGTTGAATCTCGATTTGCTCACGTACTTCCTCTGATAATTCAACCGCTGATGGCTCAATCAAACTAGCTACAAGGTCATAAGTCATTTCTGTACGCTTCACTAAATCAGACGCACGAATACCGTCTTTTAACTCTGTACCGCCAACTGAACGAATCGTTTCCTGCGTTTTGGCGTTCGGCTTTACGATGATGTCGCGTAAACGAGCAATTTCCGCTTCGATTTGTTCACGTTTCTGTTGGAAATGTGCGTACCGTTCTTCTGAAATTAAGCCTACTTTATAACCGACATCTGTTAAGCGTAAATCCGCGTTATCATGACGTAATAATAAACGATATTCTGCACGTGATGTTAATAAACGATACGGTTCGTTCGTCCCTTTTGTCACTAGGTCATCAATTAATACACCGATATACGCATCTGAACGAGATAAAATAATCTCTTCTTTCGCTTGTATTTTGGCTGCCGCATTTATACCAGCCATTAACCCTTGACCAGCTGCTTCCTCATATCCAGATGTACCATTAATTTGACCAGCTGTGTATAACCCTTTAATCGCCTTTGTTTCAAGCGTTGGCCATAGCTGGGTTGGTACAATGGCATCATATTCAATAGCGTAGCCAGAACGCATAATTTCAGCGTTTTCTAGACCTGGAATACTTGCCACCATTTCGCGTTGAATATGCTCTGGTAAGCTTGTTGAGAAGCCTTGTACATATACTTCTTGTGTATCACGACCTTCTGGCTCAAGGAAGATTTGGTGACGTGGCTTATCTGCGAAACGCGTTACTTTATCTTCAATTGAAGGACAATAACGCGGACCTGTTCCTTTAATCATCCCTGAGAACATCGGGGATAAGTGTAGATTATTTTGAATAATGTCATGCGTTTTTTCACTTGTATACGTTAACCAACAAGGAAGCTGATCCATGATGTACTCTGTTGTTTCAAAGCTGAACGCACGTGGTACATCATCCCCCGGTTGAATCTCTGTTTTAGAATAGTCAATTGTACGACTGTTAACACGTGGTGGTGTACCTGTTTTAAAGCGTACCATGTCAAAGCCTAATTCTTTTAAATTATCCGCTAAGCGAATAGATGGCTGCTGGTGGTTAGGACCAGATGAGTATTTTAAATTACCTAAAATGATTTCACCGCGCAGGAATGTACCTGTCGTTAAAATGACTGCTTTAGCACGGAAAATGGCACCGACTTGTGTCACGACACCTTTTACTTCCCCATCTTCTATAATTAACTCTTCCACCATAGCTTGACGAATTTGCAAGTTTTCTTGCGCTTCAAGCAGTCGTTTCATTTCACGCTGGTATAGGACTTTATCGGCTTGCGCACGTAATGCACGAACAGCTGGTCCTTTCCCTGTATTTAACATACGCATTTGAATATGCGTTTTATCGATTACTTTGCCCATTGCGCCGCCTAACGCATCAATTTCACGTACGACGATGCCTTTGGCTGGGCCGCCGATTGACGGGTTACAGGGCATAAAGGCAATTAGCTCTAAATTGATTGTCAGCATTAATGTTTTTACGCCGGATTTCGCTGCTGCATATGCTGCTTCTACCCCAGCATGTCCTGAGCCGACGACAATTACATCATATGTGCCTGCCTCATAAGTTGTTGGCATGCTCTTTCTTCCTTTCTACAAATAACTTTACGTATATAAAATATATCTTCTAAATGTTACGAAGGTTAGCCTACATTTATAGTATCTGTATGACCATGGCTTTATTTTCCTAAGCAAAACTGTGAGAACAGTTGGTTGATTAGGCTTTCTTGCACGGTATCACCGACGATTTCACCAAGGATTTCCCATGTGTGTGTTACGTCAATTTGAATCATATCAACGGGTACGCCTGCTTCTGCGGCACTTAATGCATCCTCAATGGATGTTTGTGCTTGGTGTAACAAGGCAATATGGCGAGAGTTCGATACATAGGTTAAATCACCCGTTTCAACTTGCCCCTCAAAGAATAGTGCTGCAATTGCCTCTTCTAATTCAATAACACCTTCTTCTTTTAATAGCGAAGTGGTCACAACACGGTGGTCACCTGCAAGTGCACGAACACGTTCTAGATCAATCTTTTGCTCTAAATCTGTTTTATTGACAACAACGATAAAGTCCATCTGTTGAATTGTTTCAAATAGACGTTCATCTTCAGGCGATAATGCCTCTCCATAGTTTAACACGAGAAGGATTAAATCCGCTCCCTTTAATGCTTCACGTGAACGCTCCACACCAATTCGCTCTACGATATCCTCTGTTTCACGAATACCTGCCGTATCTACTAAGCGTAACGGTACGCCACGTACATTGACATATTCCTCTATAATATCACGAGTTGTTCCTGCAATATCTGTCACAATCGCTTTATTTTCATGCACTAAACTATTTAATAGCGAAGATTTCCCTACATTCGGACGGCCTAAAATAACAGTTGATAAACCTTCACGTAAAATTTTCCCTTGCGATGACGTTTGAAGCAACTTCGTAATTTCATCCCGTACCCATGTGCATTTTTCAAGCAAAATGGGAATGGTCATTTCCTCTACATCGTCATATTCAGGATAATCAATATTCACTTCCACATGCGCCAGTGTCTCAAGCAGTGCTTGACGCAATGAATTGATTAAACGTGACAGTTTACCGTCCATTTGACCAAGTGCTACATTCATCGCACGATCCGTTTTCGCACGAATTAAATCCATCACTGCTTCCGCCTGGGATAAATCAATACGACCATTTAAAAAGGCACGCTTTGTAAATTCACCCGGCTCCGCTAATCGTGCACCGCTTCGAAGTACAAGCTGCAGTACACGGTTGACCGATACTAATCCACCGTGACAATTAATTTCTACTACATCCTCGCGTGTAAATGTCTTCGGTCCACGCATTAAAGAGAGCATGACTTCCTCTACTATCTCATCGGTTTTAGGGTCCACTAAATGTCCATAATGAATGGTATGTGTTGCGACCTCTGTTAAACGTTTGCCGTTTGGCGCTTTAAATATTGTATCTGCAATACGAATTGCTTCATCTCCGCTTAAACGAACGATTGCAATTGCTCCTTCACCCATTGGTGTGGAAATCGCAGCAATTGTATCAAACTCCATTTTATAGCCTCCTATATAAATACCGAAAACGGTGTACTTTATTAAAACGATAATTATCCACATGTGGATAATTCGTAGATGCTCTATAATTACTAACAATTTAGACTAACATATTTTCTTTAAAATCTAAAGTGAAGCTAATTCAAAAGTAAAATATCCTTTACTTTCCTGTTACCGAAGTATCCTATTTCTTTCTTACTTATTAACGAATTAATATCTCATGTTGCTACAAAAGAAAAACAGAGGCAGTCGCAAGTTGCGATACCTCTGTCCATTGTCTGTATGTTTACTAAAGTGGCTCAATCACTAAATAGCGATTTGGCTCAACGCCCTCTGAATACGTTTCTATATCCAATCGATTTGCCAGTGCGTTATGAATAATTTTTCGTTCATACGACGGCATCGGTTCGAATTTAACAACTTTACGTGTACGAATAGCTTTATCTGCCATACGCTCTGCTAGTTGTTCTAACGATACTTGACGGCGTTCACGGTAATCTTCTACATCCAGCTTTACAAGCATAAAAGACTTAGCACTTTTATTTAATACGAGTTGTGTTAATTGTTGCAGTGCATTCAATGTTTGCCCACGCTTACCAATTAAAAATGCTGCTTTTTCACTTTCTAGCTTAAATGATATATATTTGCCTTCTGATACCGTGTGAATTTTCAAATCTGTAATGTCCATTGCAAGGGCAATCTGCATTAAATATTCTTTTGCCTCTTCCATAGGATTTTGTTCTTGCACTTCAGGTTGATCGTCATTTACGACTTGAACTGGCTCTTCCCCGTTTTCTTCGCTGGTAGGCTTATCTTCAACAGATTGTTGAATGATTGGTTGGTCCCCTTTAGCCGACTCAACTGACTGAGGTTCAGTTACAACTTCTTCCTCAATAATTGCTTGAACATCTTCTTTCACTGTGACGCGCACTTCTGCATTGCGTGCACCAAAACCTAAAAATCCTTTTTTACCTTCTTGTAAAACTTCTACATCTACTTGCTCACGGGTTTTGCCAAGCTTTTGTAACGCTAATGAGATCGCTTCATTGACTGTTGCGCCTATTTGCGTAATTGGTTTCACTATTTTGCTCCTCCTGTAGTAGCAGTATCCGTTTTCTTATTCCAAGGTTTGTAAATTACAAGGTTTTGTAATACTGAAATGATATTTCCGACTACCCAGTATAATGATAAGGCTGCTGGTAATACAATACCAAAACCAATAATCATTAATGGCATGATGTACATCATGACTTTCATTTGTGGGTTATCGATTGCTGGACCAGTCATTAATACAACAAATTGAATTAAACCTGCTACGACAGCAAGAATAATACTTGGTTCAGCGAGTGGAATGGACAAAAATGTACCTAATTCATAAACAGGTGTTGCATTCATACGGCTAATCGCATGGTAGAAGCCGATTAAAATAGGCATCTGAACAAAAATTGGTAAACACCCCGCAAGTGGATTTACACCTGAGGATTGCATTAATGCCATCATTTCTTGTTGATACTTTTGCTGAGTGACAGCATCTTTAGAGCTATATTTTGCTTGAAGCTCTTTCAATTTCGGCTGAATCTCTTGCATCTTTTTCGAGCTTTTAATTTGCTTAATTGTTAATGGCAAAATCGCTAAACGAATAATAATTGTTACAACGATAATCCCTAACGCATAAGTGCCTAAAAGATCTGAAAAATACTTAATAAATGATACGAGTGGCCAAACGATAAATTCATTCCAAAAGCCTTTACTTTCGGCTGAAATCGGTTGGTCAAATTCTGTACATCCTGAAAGTAGCAATGCTACTGATACAAGCGTCAGAATAACCCAAAGTCTTTTCTTCAAGCCTTCTTCCTCCTAGAGCAACTATTCAATTTTCTTCTATAGAGGTTATTTTACCATGTGTTGGCGCTTACACTCTACTAATTGTTTCAAGAATCACTGTATTCAGTGCTGCATAAAATAATCTGTCATTTTATTTCATCATTTTAGCAATCTTTAATACATGCTCCAAACTTTTCTTGGTTTCGTGAAAATCTAATGTGGCCGCCGGATTTCTGGCGATAATAACATAGTCCATATCTTGGCGAACGTTGTCTTTCAACTCAAGAAATGTTTGGCGAATATAGCGTTTAATTTGATTCCGTGTCACGGCTTTGCCTATCTTTTTCCCGACAGATAAACCGATACGAAACGCCGTTTGGTTTTCTTTTTTTAAACAATAAACGACAAATTGACGGTTCGCGAATGACTTCCCCTTTTTAAACACCTTCTGAAATTCTTCATTCTTTTTTATTCGTTGGCGTTTGTTCAAAGATCCCAGCTCCATCTATTTCTTTTTCAATGTAAATATGAAAAATAACGAAAAAAAAGACCACTGATGTGGCTCAGTGGACTTATGCTGATAAAACTTTACGACCTTTACGACGACGAGCTGCTAAAACTTTACGACCATTTTTTGTGCTCATACGTGCGCGGAAACCGTGAACTTTACTGTGTTTACGTTTAGATGGTTGATATGTGCGTTTCATTATATATTGCACCTCCTAAATGAGTGTTCGTATATTCTTCCATACAGACTTGCTTATTATATATAGCAACCACTTATTTTGTCAACGCTAAACCCAAAATTCCCTATTTCCTTATATTCCCCTCAAACAATCATCTTCTATCTTTATCCACAGTTATAACATTACTTACACAAAATGATTGTGGATATTTTTTCTACCATTCAAAATTATCCACAGTCGATATCTACAACTTTTTCACAAACTCATAGCCTGTGGATAATTTTCATATGAATAAACAGGAGTTGTGTGGATAAGTTATTGAAAGTATTGAAATTACTTATTTTTTTTGATACGATAAAAATGTTTTCTCTTGTGGACTAGTTTTTTTGGGAAATATCTTATCCACAGTTGTTAATAATCTGTGGACAGTTTTTTACACATACTTTGAATATAGTTTATCCACAAGCTGTGACTATGTGAATGTAACAAAAAGTTAGAGAAATATAAATAGTATCTATTCACTTTTATAGAGTAAAAACATTATGAAAGGACGAAAAGGC